>JAUNAE010000035.1 GCA_030527765.1 Eubacteriales bacterium | reverse complement strand
CGTAGATGTCTGTGTAAGATGACCCATGGCCCATGATACATAGAACATTATCCATTACACATGCCACATGGCACATTACAGTATTTGATTGGAGGTAGAGAAATTGTTATCGGCAGATCAGGCAATTATGAGATTAATAGAAGGAAATAAGTTGTATCGTGAAACCGGCGTTAAGGCGGGGGATGTATCTTCGGAAATTCGTGTCAAAACCGCCAAAGAAGGTCAGAATCCATATGCCATTGTGATTACCTGTTCTGATTCCAGGGTAATCCCGGAGACAATTTTTTCCACCGGTATAGGGGAACTGTTTGTAATCAGAGTTGCGGGAAATGTCATTGATAATCACCAACTTGGAAGCATTGAGTATGCGGCAGACCATCTTGGGACAAAACTGATTCTTGTTCTGGGACATACCCGGTGCGGTGCTGTGGGATCTGCGATCAAAGGTCACACAGATGGATTTATCGGTACGATTATCAAGGATATCAAAATCGCCATCGGCAATGAGACGGATGATTATCGGGCAAGCTGTCTCAACGTGAAGCACGGAATTGAGCGAATTCGAAATGATCTCAAGATTCATCCGATACATGATGAAAAAGGCCTCAAGGTTATTGGCGGAATCTACGATATCAAGACAGGCCTTGTGACGTTTATTGACTGAATGCAGATAAGCAGTTTTCCACTTCTAAGGCACAGAGATGTAGAGTGGGTATCGGGGAGATGTGGTTTACGAATGCCTGCTTTACTTACGTGGAGCACTGTGTTAGAATAAGGACAATTTCATAGAGAGATAACTGGTGCTGTTGCCACATGGATGTGAGACAACAGGTAAAAGGGAAGCAGGTGCAAATCCTGCACGATCTCGTCACTGTAACAGGGGAGAGAAGCACAGAATACCACTGATCATTATCGGGAAGGGGTGCCGATCGAAGATCCTCAAGTCAGGAAACCTGCCATTTATCTGGTGCAGGAATTTATTGTTGCTGTTCACGGAGTGAGCGGTAACGATGGATTACCACTTCACGAGTCCATGAATCGTACCGAAGAAGAGAACTTTCCGGGAACAATGTCCGTAGTTGGCATAGTTCGAGGAAGGTCTTATTCTGTGTGTTTGCTTATAAAAGCCTCGTTTCCTGGAACGAGGCTTTTTCTTTTTGCAGAAAACTTCAGCGCAGAGTTCGGCAGAAGAAAGTTGCTTCGCAGCTGCCGGACGAATGCTGCTTTACAAAAAGGAAGGATAGAATGAAAAAGAGTACAGTCAGGTATACGATTGGAAGAATTTTGTTTGTGATTCCAATCATGTTAATATTGTCATTTTTTACATTTACATTGACATACTTGTCTCCCTCAGATCCGATCTCATTGAAATATGAGAGAATGGGTGCGGTTGCAACGCAGGAGGAGATCGATAAGATCCGGGAAGAAAAGGGATTGAATGATCCTTTTATGGTGCAGTATGTGACATGGCTGAATAATGCACTTCACGGGAATTTAGGTGAATCTTATTATTACGGAACGACTGTCTGGGAGGAAATGACAAAGCGCATTCCGAATACATTGATTCTGGCAGGAGCAACTCTGGTGCTTACGATTCTTCTGGCAGTTCCGCTGGGTGTCATATGTGCGGTGTGGCAGAATCGATGGGTCGATTATCTTTTTCGATTTATCTCCTTCTTTGGAGTGTCTATGCCGAGTTTCTGGGTTGGAACGCTGCTTATGTATGCATTTGGAGTGAAGTTGAAACTTCTTCCTATTATGGGAAGTGGAGATTTTCGCCACTTAATTCTTCCGGCGGCAACGATGGCATTCTGGATGGTATCCATCTATGTAAGACGTGTCAGGGGAAGTATGCTGGAGGAAATGAACAAGGACTATCTGACCGGAGCGCTTACGATGGGATACACCAGACGCCGGGCGATTCTGACACAGGTGCTTCCGAACTCACTTCTTTCGGTTATTACCATGTTCGGAATGTCCATTGGCAGTATGCTTGGCGGGGCAACCATCATAGAAACTATTTTTGAATGGAAGGGCATAGGAAAGATGGCGGTGGATGCTATTTCTGTAAAGGATTATCCGATTATTCAAGGATATGTCCTTTGGATGGCGATCATCTATGTAACCGTAAACTTGATTGTAGATTTGTCCTACCTGTTTCTGGATCCGAGAATCCGATTGGGAGGTGACAAATGAGACGGCATCGATATTTGTATAAGGCACTTCATCACAAGTCCTTTTTGTTATGGCTGTTTCTGGCAGTTTTGTTAATTCTGGTACCCATTGCAGCGCCGATTTTGGCACCGAATGATCCGCTGGCCGCAGACTATGGGAGTTCTATGAATCCCGGAAACAGGCAGTACCCATTTGGAACAGATCAGATCGGACGATGTATTCTTTCGAGACTGATTTATGGAGGAAGAACATCACTGCTCATTATTTTCTGGGTAATTGCCATCATAGCGGTGGTTGGAATTCTGCTTGGAATTGTTGCGGGATACTGCGGCGGATGGGTGGATATGCTGATTACCCGTCTGACGGATATTGTAATGGCGATTCCGTCAACGGTGTTTATCATTGCCTTTGTCAGTGTTTTGGGACCGGGACTTCATCATACGGTACTTGCCATGTCTCTGGTCGGATGGACAGAGTACTGTCGTGTGTCGAGGGCGCTGGTTCTTTCTGTAAAAGAAAACCATTATGTGGAACAGGCACGGATGGGTGGACTGAATGATTTTCAGGTGATTCAAAGAGTGATTCTTCCCAATGTCTCGCCTTACCTGCTTGTCAATATCACACAGGATATCGGCTCACAGCTTTTGATTCTGAGTGGATTATCCCTGCTGGGACTTTCCTCACAGCCGCCGACACCGGAGTGGGGCTTTATGCTCAGTGAAGGAAGAAAGTATATTCAGGCAGCTCCCTGGCTGATTATTTACCCGGGGCTTGTCATCGTCCTTCACGTTGTAATTTTTAATCTTCTGGGCGACAGCCTTAGAGATATATTAGATCCCCGTTATGAGGGCAAAAAGAAAAGGAGAAAGTTATGAAGAAGAAAAATGTAATGAAATTTCTGGCACTTCTGACTGCCGGAGCGATGGCACTTGGCGGAATCTCTGTAAGTGCAGCTGCTGAAGAAGGAAAGCACATTAATGGAGCTCTTTATTGGTTCGGAGGAAGTCTGGATCCTCATGCAGACTGGGATGGATGGACAACCTGTCGTGCCGGTATTACAGAGACTCTGGTTACTGTGAATGAAAAATATGAGATCGTTCCGCTTCTTTCTGACAGCTGGGAGCAGGTGGATGATTCTACATGGAAAATGCACATTCGTGAAGGTGTGACTTTTCACAATGGCAAAGCCGTAGACGGCGAGGCTGTCAAGAAATCTTTTGAGCGTGCTATGGAGACACAGGACAGAGCAGTTACCGCTGCAAAGATTGAGTCTATTGAAGCAGACGGACAGGATGTTACATTCAAAACAACAGAGCCATTTGGTGCGTTCCTCGCAAACATTTCCGAGCCGATGTATTCTGTTGTTGATGTAGATGCAGGAACTGATTTTGCAAGTGCTCCGATTGCAACCGGCCCTTATATGGTTACCGGATTCGAAGTGAACACTTCCATTGATCTTGCAAAATACGATGGATACTGGAACGGAGCTTCTGATGTTGATACAATCACCATCAAGAATATTGAAGATGACAGTACACGTGGCATGGCTCTTCAGTCCGGAGAGATGGATATCGTGCAGCGTGTTGCATTGACAGACCTTCCTGCTTTCGAGAGCAATGAAGACTATGTCGTATATGATACACAGGGTGCACGTACCAGAATTCTTGCATTCAACTACAATGTGGAAGCATTGAAGGATGTGAATGTCCGCAAGGCAATCATGGAAAGTATTGACTATGATGCACTTGTTTCTGTTCTCGGTTCCGGTGTAAGCAAAGCCGGTGCACCATACCCGGCATCTTCTCCATATGGATACGAAGAACTGGAAAACAAGCAGGCTTATAACGCAGAGGATGCGGTAAAATGTCTGGAAGCAGCAGGATACACAGACAGTGACGGAAACGGCTATGTAGATAAGGATGGAGAAGAGCTTACTTTGACCATCACTTATGACAATACTTCTTACACAACCATGCTTGAGGCTATTCAGGATATGGGAAAACAGACCGGAATTCACTATGAACTGAATCTGGTAGACAGCATTGCTGACGCAGAAGAAAACAGAAGTTTTGACATTCTGGCAACAAACTGGCAGGTACTTTCTACCGGTGATCCACAGTGGTTCCTGGATTCCCTGTATAAGTCAGGGGTTTCCAGCAATTTCGGAGATTACAGCAATACAGAACTGGATGCAGTTATTGATGAACTTGCAAAGACATTTGATATTGACGGACGTGAAAATCTGACCATCGAAGCTGAAAAGATCCTGCTTGATGATGTTGCAAGTATTTATCTGGTTGGTGAGAATAACTTCGTTGTTGCAAACAAAAATGTAACGAATGTAGTGCCATATCCGATTGATTACTATTTTGTAGACAACGGTCTTAGTATTGAGAAATAAAAAGGAGAATTCATGAAGCTGCTGAATCTGGAAAATTTTTCCATAAGTTACAATGGAACTGACCTGGCGGTAGATCAGGTTTCCCTGACGATGAACAGAGGGGAGATTCTTACGATTGTCGGTGAGAGCGGAAGTGGGAAAAGTACGCTTCTGCACGGCCTCCAGGGCTTATTTCCCAGAGAAGGCAGCTGGAGTGGAAAAGCGGAATTGATGGGGGAGGATCTGTCCTCCCTCTCTTCCGGTGAACTGCGCGCATTGCGAGGAGAAAAAGTAGCAATGATTTTTCAGGATACAGGCAGATATATGAACCCTACCAGAAAAATCGGAACGCAGTTTACCTCCTTTTTGAGACTGCATCGCAGAATGTCCCGGGCACAGGCTTTGGCACTGGAAGAAGAAATGCTGAAGAAAGTGCATCTGCTGGACACCCGGCGAGTATTGAATTCGTATCCTTTTGAATTGTCCGGAGGAATGCGTCAGAGAGTTGGAATTGCCATGGCAATTTCCCTTGCACCGGAGCTGCTGCTTGCAGATGAACCGACCAGTGCATTGGACGTAACGGTGCAGGCGCAGGTGGTAGAAGAACTGATGAACCTTCGAAAAACGGAGAATGCATCGATTATTCTCGTGACTCACAATATGGGAGTTGCGGCGCATATTTCGGATCGAATCGGTGTGATGCACCATGGAAAACTTGTTGAGATCGGAACGACAGATGAAGTGCTTCATCATCCGAAAACAGAGTACACCAAGTCACTGTTGAATAGTATGATTCCCCTGGATGGACCGCGAATGGAGGCGTAGAAAAAATTTTGGAAAAACCAATTCTGGAATTACAAAAGGTAAACAAAATTTTTGCCGCTGGCAAAGAAAATACGCTTCATGCCGTCAAGGATGTTTCTTTTTCCCTGAATCCCGGAGAAAGCATCGGAATTGTCGGAGAGAGTGGAAGCGGGAAAAGTACGATTGCGAGAATGGTGATGGGGCTGACGGATGTGACATCCGGAAAAATTCTGCTGGATGGGGAGGATATTACCAATTATTCCAGGAAGAAGATGCGGGATGTGTATCAAAAAGTGCAGCTTGTATTTCAGGATCCATATTCTGTGTTCAGCCCAAGAATGACGGTCGGCACATTTCTGGAAGAAGGAATGGTTTACATCAGGAAGATGAGACGACCGGATGCCGCAAGAGAGGCGGAGCGTTTGATGCAGCTTGTGGAATTATCTCCGGAACTGCTGGAAAGACTTCCTCACGAACTTTCCGGAGGACAGCTCCAGAGGGTTGCCATTGCCAGAGGAATTTCCGTGAATCCCAAATTGCTTGTACTGGATGAGGCTACAAGTGCGCTGGATGTTTCTGTTCAGAAGCAGATTATGGAATTGTTGGTTCGCCTGAAAAAAGAACGAAGCTTATCCTATTTGATTGTGGGTCATGATTTAGCGGTCGTTCGAAGTATTACGAACCGGATTTTGGTTATGTATGAGGGAAGAATTGTAGAAGAGTGTTCATCGGAGCATCTTTTGACAGAGGCGAAAGAACCTTACACTCAGAAACTTCTCCGGTCGGTATATACGGTTGATTAGAAAAAATCTCGAGTTTATACTCGGGATTTTTTGCTTGCTGTGAAACAAAAACCTATAGGCAATTAGTGAACGACATGACGAATCAAAACAATTACAGTTAATAAAACAGGAACGGTATGGTATAATCAACTCAGTTCGGTTATGAGCAAGGCGCAAAGCGGATTGCGAATATCCGTTTGACAGGATCGAATGATGCAAAGAGAAAGAATCAGTCCTTTTGTATTATAGGAGAAGAAGGTTTATCGCTGCATCCGGGGGATGCGGAAGAAATGGGTATTTGAAAGGAGAAACTATGTTGGATGTGAATGTACCTCTGCAGAATAAAACCATTCTGGTAACAGGGGCAGCGGGATTTATTGGATCAAATCTGGTACTGGAGCTTGTACGCACACAGGCACCTTGCAAAATTGTGGGCATCGACAATATGAACGATTATTACGATGTCTCAATCAAAGAATATCGTCTGAAACAGATTGATGAGGCCGTTCGTGAAGCAGATGTGGAGTGGGAGTTTATCCGTGGATCCATCGCAGATCGTGCAGTCATCGATGAGATTTTTGCAGTACACAAACCTGCGGTGGTAGTGAATCTTGCGGCACAGGCCGGTGTTCGTTATTCCATCACGAATCCGGATGTGTATGTAGAATCCAATCTGATCGGTTTTTACAATATTCTGGAGGCCTGCCGCCATTCTTATGACGATGGTGAAACCGGAGTGGAACATCTGGTATATGCATCTTCCTCTTCCGTGTACGGATCCAACAAGAAGGTGCCGTACTCTACAGAGGATAAGGTAGACAATCCGGTGTCTCTCTATGCTGCCACAAAGAAGAGCAATGAGCTTCTGGCTCATGCATATTCGAAGCTGTATAACATTCCTTCCACCGGCCTTCGGTTCTTCACGGTTTACGGACCGGCTGGACGTCCGGACATGGCATATTTTGGTTTCACCAACAAGCTTCTTAAGGGGGATACCATTCAGATTTTCAATTATGGAAACTGCAAGAGAGATTTTACCTATGTGGATGATATTGTGGAGGGTGTGAAGCGCGTGATGCAGTGTGCTCCGGAGAAAGAGAACGGGGAGGACGGACTGCCGGTTCCGCCATACCGGGTATACAATATCGGAAATAACAATCCTGAGAATCTGCTGGATTTCGTGGATATTCTGCAGCAGGAACTGATCGCGGCAGGGGTGCTTCCGGAGGATTACGATTTCGAGAGCCACAAAAAACTGGTTCCGATGCAGCCTGGTGATGTGCCTGTAACTTATGCAGATACAAGTGCCCTGGAACGGGATTTCGGATTCCGCCCGGCGACAAGTCTTCGGGAGGGTCTGCGAAAATTTGCCCAGTGGTACCATGCGTTTTATCTCAGTTGACAGTGAGCAGTCATACTGGGATCGTGAACAGGCAGCGGATTGCGAATGTCCGCTTGAACAGGAGTAATTATGGGACGAGCAGAGTTGGATCAGGAGTTTGAACGTATATTTGGCAAAAAGAGCGAGAACCGCACTTTTTGCCCTTACAGAGTCAGTCCCCTTGGAGCGCATGTGGATCATCAGAGGGGAATTGTGACGGGACTTGCCATTGATAAGGGAATCGAAATCAGATATTGTTCCCGGGAAGATGATCTCTGTGAACTGGTTTCTGTGAATTTTGAAGGAATGAAGCGTTTTTCCATGTCGGAGCTTTCTCAGGAAAAAGCCGGGGACTGGGCGGATCATCTTCGGGGAGTGGCCGTAGTGCTGCGAAAAAAATTCCCCTTGCCTTTTGGAATTCAGGCGGTGATGGCGGGAGACCTTCCAAGCGGCGGGATTTCCTCCTCCGCGGCAGTGATCATTGCTTTTATGGAGGCTTTGTGCCGGGTGAACGGCATTGTCCTTTCGGATCAGGGGATGATTACTCTGGCCCGGGAGGTGGAGAATACCTATGTGGGTGTGCAGTGCGGAATTCTGGATCAGAGCTGTGAGGTGCTTTGCCGGAAGGGAAAACTACTCTATCTGGATACGGGAAGTCAGGAGTATGAACTGCTTGCTTATCCGAAAGAAGGCAGGGAGTTTGGAATTGGAATTTTCTTTTCCGGGCTGGAGAGAAGTCTGGCAAACAGCAAGTATAATCTGCGGGTAGATGAGTGCAAAAGCGCCGCCTATGCCCTGGAAGCTTATGCAGAGATGGATTACGGTACTTATGAGAGTACGTGCCTGCGGGATGTGCCGGAGACGGTGTATCGTGAGTATGGAGAACGTCTTCCTGCGGTCTGGAAGAAGAGAGCGGATCATTATTTCTCAGAAATGGAGAGGGTTCAGGCCGGAGCTTCTGCCTGGAAAAAAGGGGATCTGGACACTTTTGGCCGTCTGATGTTCGAGAGTGGACGAAGCAGCATTGATAATTATGAATGTGGCTGTCCGGAATTGATTTACATGTATGAGATACTTGCGGATACAGAAGGAATCTATGGGGCACGCTTCAGCGGAGCCGGTTTCAAGGGGTGCTGTGTGGCCTTGTTTGATTCGGCGCGAAAAGAGCAGATCGCGAAACAGGTGGAAGAGCGTTATCTTGCGCGTTTTCCGGAACTTTCCGGTGCATACGCTTTTTATTCCTGTGAAAGTGCCGATGGAATTGGCAAGGGAGATATGAAATGAATTGTGTGATTTTGGCAGCAGGGTATGCGACAAGACTTTATCCCCTGACGGAGAATTTTCCGAAGCCGCTGCTTTCGGTGGGGGGAAAAACGATCCTGGATCGTCTTATGGAGAACATTGCCGCGACAGGCAGAGTGGAGCGGTTTGTGATTGTCAGCAACCATCGTTTTGCAGAGATTTTTGAACAGTGGGAGAAGGAGAGAACGTTCTTCGCCGGAGATCAGGAAATTCCGGTGGAAATTCTGGACGACGGGACTTCCAGCAATGAGACACGCCTCGGGGCAGTCAGAGATCTGGAACTTGCGGTAAGAAGATTTGACAGACCGGAAGATACTCTTGTTCTCGCAGGAGACAATCTGGTGGATTTCTCTTTTGAAGGGTTTCTGGAGTTTGCCCATGAGAAACAGACATCCTGTGTTATGGTTCATGAGGAACGAGTACTTGAGAAACAGAGAAGAACGGCGATTGTGACCTTTGATGAGAATCATAAGATCACTTCCTATGAGGAAAAACCGGAGAATCCGAAGGGAATTTATGCGGTTCCGCCTTTTTATTGTTACAGTAAGGAAGATATCGGGAGAATTTCAGAGGCTCTGGATGCGGGCATCAGCGCAGATGCACCGGGAAGTCTGGCGGCATGGCTCAGCAAACAGACACCGATGCATGCTTATGAGATGCCGGGAAAGAGATACGATATTGGTACGCTGGAGAGCTACCAGAAGGTCAAAGATATATTTAGTGATGATTGATGATAGTAACCGTGAAGATACGGAATAGTTACATTTTGATTATATTCGCAGCTATATTTAAACGAAAAATTAATCCCCCCGCTTCAAATGCAAAGAGCATTGAAACGGGGGGATTTTTTTTCGTCAGCAGGAGTGCAAGGTCAGCACTTCGTTATGTAAATTTGCGGATCGGACAGGATCAGTCTCTGCGGAAAACGTCTCTTGTGTAGACTTTGCTCTGTACGTCATCCAGACAGGAATCATAGCGGTTGGCGATGATGCTGTTGGACATTTCTTTGAATTTTGCGAGGTCATTTACGACTCTGGAACCGAAGAATGTGGAACCATCCTCGAGAGTTGGCTCGTAGATGACAACGGTTGCACCTTTGGCTTTGATTCGTTTCATAACACCCTGAATAGAAGACTGACGGAAGTTGTCAGAATTGCTCTTCATAGTCAGACGGTATACACCAACGATGACTTCTTTTTCTTTGGAAGCATCCCAGGAGCTGTTTGCTTCGTATGCTCCGGCAAGTTCCAGAACACGATCAGCGATGAACTCTTTTCTTGTACGGTTGCTTTCTACAATGGCGCTCATCATGTTCTGAGGTACATCGTTGTAGTTGGCAAGCAGCTGTTTGGTATCCTTTGGCAGGCAGTAGCCGCCGTATCCGAAGGACGGGTTGTTGTAGTGAGATCCGATTCGCGGATCCAGACAAACACCATTGATAATTGCCTGGGTATCCAGTCCCTTCATTTCAGCGTAGGTATCCAGCTCGTTGAAGTAAGAAACACGAAGAGCAAGATAGGTGTTTGCGAACAGCTTTACAGCCTCTGCTTCGGTGAATCCCATGAAAAGTGTATCGATGTTCTCTTTGATGGCACCTTCCTGAAGAAGAGCTGCAAAGGTGTGGGAAGCTTCTACAAGACGCTCATCTTCCGGATCGGTGGACACGATGATACGGCTTGGATAGAGGTTATCATAGAGAGCTTTGGATTCACGCAGGAATTCCGGGCTGAAAAGGATGTTCTTTGTGTTGAATTTTTTGCGGACATGCTCGGTGTATCCAACCGGAATGGTGGATTTGATGACCATGATCGCTTCCGGATTTACTTTCAGTACCAGTTCGATGACTGCTTCTACAGCGGAGGTATCGAAGTAGTTTTTCTTGCTGTCGTAGTTGGTCGGAGCCGCAATGACAACGAAATCAGCGTTCTTGTATGCTTCTTCACCATCGAGAGTTGCGGTGAGATCGAGCTCTTTTTCCGCAAGATAGCTCTCAATGTAATCATCCTGGATTGGGGATTTGCGGTTGTTAATAAGGTCAACTTTCTCCGGAATAATGTCCACAGCGGTGACATGATTGTGCTGTGCGAGAAGAGTGGCAATGGAAAGTCCTACATATCCGGTTCCTGCAACGGCGATGTTCTTTGGAGAACAGGATTCAGCCTTTGCGGAAGCTGCCTCTTCGACGAACAGGGAAATCGGTTCAAATCCAAGAACTTCCCCAAGTTTCTCCAACTGCTCAATGGATGGAATATAATCCAGAGATTCCAGACGGCTCAAAATGGTACGATTGATTCCGGTCAGGGCAGCAAGCTGCTGCTGTGTAAGATTCTGCTCTTTGCGGGCATCGACAACCTGCTTTGCAAGAAGTGCCTGAGATAATTTTTTCATAATTCTATCCTCTCTTTGGTTGCTGAAAACAACATTCTCAGATAAATACTATTTGGAATATCGTGAATTATAGCAGAATATGAAAAAGAATGCAACTTAAAACGACATAACAGAGAAGAGATGTTTGCACGAATCCTATGTGAGATTCACATATTACTTTTCCGTTACCCAGTTTTCTACGCGCATGTTGCGGAACTCGGTCGGAGTGCATCCGTTCATCTGCTTAAACATGCGAAGAAAGGCAGAGAGGCTTGCGTAGCCGGATTGTACTGCCACATCCAGAACCGAATATTGAGGGTCCAGAAGAAGATATTTGGCATAGCTCATGCGTGTCTGATTCAGATATTTGTAGAAGGAAGTGTCCATATACTGGCGGAACAGGCGGGAAAAATGATATTTGCTGAAGCCGCTCATGTCAGCAACCTGCTCGAGAGTAATGTCTTCGGCAAAATGCTCGTTAATGTAATTGCCGATCACGAGGAATTTATCCATATATTCCTTCTGTTTGTTTGTTTTGACTTCACTTTTTTCGAGAATGCTGGCTTCCTGTCCCCGAGCTACCAGACTGAGAATCTCAAGAAACTTTGCGTATATCAAAGTTTCGGAATAGGCTTTTCCCTGAAAAAACTCCTCTTTGATTTCCAGCATGAGCTGGCAGATTCTTGGGTGCGCTTCCGGAAAATTCTCCGGAGTCACCAGAAGGGCAGGACTGATGTGAGAAGTCAGAAGGTCCAGTTCCTTGATCGCAATGGGGGAGGGACTTGGCTGGAAAATAATGCGGTTGCCCTCCTCCGGGGCAAATAATTCGTGAAGAATTCCGGGACAGATAATCAGAACGTCTTTTTCCCGGAGGTTGTATTCCTGTGATGCACAGACTGCCCGGTAACCGGATTGAACAGGCATAATAATCTCAAATGGAATATGCCAGTGAGGAGGATAGTCCTCGGCTTCAATATTGTCATACAAAGTGAGGTGGGAATTGGTATCGTATTCGACGGTTTCATGAATGCCATCCAGAAATTTAATCATAGAGTCTCCTTCTTCCTTCATAAAAGCAAGCAAATTCATCTCAGCCGGGGTCCTCATTTTCTGTAAGTCAAATTTTCGATATATCATATGGATTCTGAATTGTTGCTTTTTTATATGAAATGGTTATCAAAAGTTGCGGATTTTTATTTAGGAACAATATAGCAGAAGTGTAGAGAAAAGGCAAGATTTCATATGAAAACGTGTGCATGATTATGAAATAAAGAATTTGAATTGAAAGAAAACTGCACAAATTATAGGAATTCAACTTGTATAATTTTGCGCTTTTGGAAAACTTACTTTCAAAATTAGCAATAATTAGTAGTTGTCAAGCAACAATTACGGTGATTTTGATGTTTGTGAGGTGCTATAGTGAACCTACAAGGAACAAAAACGTGATGATTCACGACCACAGCTGTCGGACGTGAAACAGTTGTGAAAAACCAGCAATATGTATGGGAGGGTAATTTATGAACAAGAGAAGAATGATGGCAGTTTTACTGGCTGCAACAATGACCGCAGGACTGATCGGTGCAATTCCTGCACAGGCAGACGAAGTCGAAGAGATCACCTGGATGTTCTGGGATGACCTGGAGGCTACAGAGGACCTGATTTCCAAAGGCTATGCAGATGTCCTGAATCGTTTCAATGAAGAATACGAAGGCAAATATCACGTAACTGCAATCACAACCAATCTGGAAGAGTATGACGGCAAACTGAATGCTCTGATCGCTGCAGGACAGGCACCGGATCTGTTTATCTGTAATCCGGGACCAAACATGAACGTTTATGTTGACGCCGATGTTGTTGCAGATCTGACTCCGATCCTTACAGGAGATGAGAGTGACTGGTACGCAACCTTTACCGATGGTATCTTCGAAGGAATGACCTATGATGACAAGATCATGGCAGTTCCGACAAACTTCGCAGCAGCTTGTGCATATTACAACACAGAGATTTTTGAGGAAGTTGGCGTAGAAGTTCCGCAGACATATGATGAACTGCTTGAAGTATGCCAGAAGATTTCCGATGCAGGCTACACACCAATTTCCTGCTCCGCAGGTACTGCATGGTGTCTGTCCATGATCGCCGGATATCTGTGTGATCGTCAGGGCGTTGACCTCGATGCAATTGCTGCACATACTGCAAACTGGACAGATGAGAACTGCATCGAAGCAGGTAAGAAACTTCAGGAACTGTCCCAATACTTCCAGGAAACGGCAGCTGGTGATTCAAATGACCAGGCAACTGCAAACTTCTACAATGGCGAAGCTGCAATGCTCGTTCAGGGATCCTGGGTTATCGGCCAGATCAATGGTAACAACCCTGATTTCGAATCCAAGTGCGGCGTATTCCGCTTCCCGGAAATCACAGGAGCAAACGATCCTAACCGTATGATCGTTAAGACAGATAACCTTCTTATGAGCAAGACAACCGAGCATCAGGATGCTGTTATCGCTCTGATGAAGATGTTCACTGATGAGACTGCACAGAAATATACCGCAGAAGTTGGCGGCAAAATCCCGATCATCAAAGATCTTGATATCGATTATGATGCAGCTCCGGCTCAGCTTTCCTATGTAAATGCTATTTTAGCAACTGCAACAGGTACTTTCGGATTCTATAATGAGTCTCTTGATTCTGTAGAAGCCGGCGACTGCTTCGACAATGCAATGGTTGATATATTCCTTGGCAACCAGACACCGGAAGAAGCATTCCAGACTGTACAGACTTTCTATGAGGAGAACGTTTGGGAATAATATCAGATTATTTTTCAGATAGCGCTCTGTAATTAGGTGAATAGGACCGCCGTACAGAACAGGCAGCTTAGGTAAGGCATGTTCTTACGGCGGTTTTTTGTATAGAAACGATGTTTTCTATACAGGATACTAATAAACACAAAAGGAGAGACGAATATGGATAGGATTTTACGAAATAAGAAGGCAATCTGCATTTTTGTTGCCCCGGCTTTCATCATGTTCGTTCTGGTTCTTGTCATTCCGGTATGCCAGATGATTTATTATTCCCTGTGTAATTATGCCGCATTGACGCCGCCGGAATGGGTAGGTTTTGCCAACTACAGGAAACTGTTTTTCGGAGATGCAACGTTCAAAATTGCTCTGAAAAACTCCATCTTTTTTATGATTTTTTCTGCGATCAGTCAGCAGATTATCGGTCTTCTTCTGGCGGTTCTTCTGACGAACATTCCAAGAGGAAGAAACCTTTTCAAAAATATTTATTATCTCCCGGCAGTTCTTTCCAGTGCTGCACTGGGACTTTTGTGGGCATTCATGTTTAACCCGAAGATCGGTATCAACCAGCTTCTGGCCAAAATGGGAATCAAAGGACCATTGTGGCTCATGGAGTCCAAGGGATTTATTGTTCTTCCTATGTGGGTCATTGCGTTTGTAGCTCTGTGGCAGTATGTAGGACAGAACATGATGCTTTACATGGCACAGATTACGGGAATTTCCCGAGATGTTTACGAGGCAGCTTATATTGACGGCGCTTCCAGAAAAAAAGCGTTTCGTTACATTACACTGCCGCTGATCAAACCTATGGTGGTTACTTCTCTTTCACTGAACTGTATTGGTTCTCTGAAATTCTTTGACCTGGTGTATAACATGACCCAGGGTGGCCCGAATCACCGCACAGAGGTCCTTGCAACGGAACTCTATGCAGAGGGATTTAACTATTTCAAATATGGATACGCCAGTGCAATTTCCGTTGTTCTTCTGGTGATGTGTCTGATTGTCACTCTTCTTGTGAAGAAAGTTATTAAAGTCGAAACATACGAGGCGTAGGAGGGAGAAAGATGAATAAAAAAAGCAAAAGAATCAGTTTCCCGATGGCGCTGATTTATTTATTACTTATTATACTGGCAGTGATCTATATTGCACCGCTGCTCTGGATGTTGTCCGTATCTTTTAACGACAATGCCGGTGTTATGAAGGCCCCGTTTTCACTTCCGGAGGTTTTTCATTTTGAAAACTATGCACAGGCCTGGACCATGGGACGTCTGGGAGCTGCCCTTCGAAATTCCGTGCTTGTCTGCTCGGTCACACTTGTGGTCAGCCTGTTCTTTGGAGCAATGGCAGCGTTTGCCATCGCACGTATGAGATGGAAACTTGCCGAGTCCATGCATACTTTTTTCCTGATTGGTATGATGGTACCGGTTCACTGTATTTTGATTCCTCTGTTTGTAAGATTTGCACGTCTGGGACTTACAAACAGCCGGGTTGGTCTGATGATTCCGTATATTACCATGTCGCTTCCGATGACAATCTTTCTTCTGACGGGATTTTTCCGATCCATGCCGGGAGAGTTGTTTGAAGCTGCCGCAATTGACGGATGCGGAATTTACGGATGTTTCTTTAAGATTGCACTTCCTCTTTGCAGAACCGGATTTTTTGTATCAGGACTTATGACCTTCGTCGGAAACTGGAATGAGCTGCTTCTCGCCATGGTATTTATTTCGGATCCTGCGAGAAAAACACTTCCGGTTACGTTGACATATTTTGTCGGTCCATATGCAACGAACTATGTACAGATGTTTGCGGCGATTATTATTGCACTTGCACCGACAGTTATTGTATATTGTCTCTTTAGTAACCAGATCGTAGAAGGTCTGACAACAGGAGCAGTCAAAGGATAAAGGGAAGACTTGCAAAGGAGAGTACTTATGAACAGAAGGACAGCAAGAGAAAAAGCCATAGCCCTGGTTTCCCAAATGACTCTGGAAGAGAAAGCAAGCCAGTTGAAATATGATGCCCCGGCAATTAAACGTCTTGGGATTCCTGCATACAACTGGTGGAATGAGGGACTTCACGGAGTAGCAAGAGCGGGTCAGGCAACAGTATTCCCCCAGGCCATTGGCATGGCCGCAACATTTGATCCGGAACTTGTAGGAGAGATGGCAGAAGTGGTTGCCGAAGAAGGCCGGGCAAAATACAATGCGTATTCGAAACAGCATGACAGAGATATTTACAAGGGGCTGACGTTCTGGTCACCGAATGTGAATATCTTTCGAGATCCCAGATGGGGACGAGGCCATGAGACCTACGGTGAGGATCCTTATCTCACCGGTCGTATGGGAGTGTCTTTTGTAAAACATCTCCAGGGAGATGGAGAAGTCATGAAAGGAGCGGCCTGTGCCAAACACTTTGCCGTGCATTCCGGTCCGGAAGCATTACGGCATGAGTTTGATGCCAGAGTAACGCCGAAGGATATGACAGAAACCTATCTCTTTGCTTTTGAAGATCTTGTAAAGGAAGCCAATGTAGAAGCAGTGATGGGTGCCTACAACCGTACGAATGGGGAACCATGCTGCGGAAGTGAGTCTCTTCAGAAGATTCTTCGGGAAGACTGGGGATTTGAGGGACACTTTGTTTCGGACTGCTGGGCAATTAAAGATTTTCATGAGAATCACGGAGTGACTGTAACTGCGAAAGAATCCGCCGCGCTGGCAATTAATAACGGATGTGATCTGAACTGTGGAAATACTTATCTTCACATTCTGAAGGCATACCGGGATGGTCTTGTGACAGAAGAGACCATTACGGAATCGGCAGTTCGTCTGTTTACTACAAGATATATGCTTGGAATGTTTGATGAGTGCGAATACGACAGCATTCCTTATGATGTAGTGGAATCCGGAGAACACCTGGCTCTGGCCAAAAAAGCAGCCGGAGAAAGTTTTGTTCTTCTGAAAAATAACGGAATTCTTCCACTGAACAAAGAAAAGATCAAAACTATTGCGGTCATCGGACCGAATGCGGACAGCCGCAGTGCCCTTGCGGGCAATTATCACGGAACAGCCTCCAGATATGTGACCATTCAGGAAGGTCTGCAGGATTATCTCGGAGAGGATGTCCGTGTACTGACAAGTGTGGGATGTCATTTGTTTAAGGATCGGACAGAACATTTGGCCTATCCGCAGGATCGCCTGTCAGAGGCAAAGATTGCGGCGGAGAACAGTGATCTTGTTATTCTCTGTGTGGGACTGGATGAAACTCTGGAAGGAGAAGAAGGGGATACCGGCAACAGTTATGCCTCCGGAGACAAAGAGAGTTTGTTTCTGCCGAAGGTGCAGCGGGAACTGATGGAGGCGGTTGCAGAGACGAAGAAACCGGTCATTCTCTGTATGATGTCCGGAAGTGATATGGACCTTGCTTTTGGAAGAGAGCACTTCGATGCAATTGTTCAGGCCTGGTATCCGGGATGCAGAGGCGGAGAAGCTTTTGCAGAGATGATTTTCGGTGAAATTTCTCCTTCAGGAAAGCTTCCGCTGACGTTCTATGAACATCTGGAAGAACTTCCGGATTTTGAAGATTATTCTATGGAAGGAAGAACCTACCGTTACATGGATGGCAAGGCGCAGTATCCATTCGGATTTGGATTAACTTACGGTGATGCCTGCGTCACAGAGGCAGATATCGTGAAAGGTCCAAAAGGAGAGGTTAGCGTTTCTGCAAAGGTTAAAAATACAGGAACTGTTCCGACAGGAGAGGTTGTACAGATCTATGTCAAAAATCTGAGCAGCCCTCTGGCAGTGAAGAATCCTTCTCTGTTTGGGTTCCAAAGAGTTTATCTTGAGGCAGGAGAGGAAAAAGAAGTTCAGATTCCTGTGGATCGGAGAGCTTTTACGATTGTGAATGAAGAAGGCGTCCGGATACAGGAAAAGGCGCAGTATGCACTGTATGTGGGCTGCAGCCAGCCGGATGAGAGAAGCGTTGAGCTGACGGGACATCGTCCTGTGAAACTGGAAATGGAACTATAATTACATACTCCCAGAAAAGAGGTGAAGTTCGTTAAGAACTTTGCCTCTTTTCATCTCAGTCAGGGCCTAAATCTCCGACTGAGATGAGCCTCCGGTGGATCGCAGAGTTCGGCAGGTTACAAAACAGGAGATACAGAGTACAAAGATCCAAGGATATAATATGACTATAAGAAGTTGCGAACAATTAAGGGGCAAATCGGATTGTAAGAATCCGATTGCCCGGAATGAGGGAAAATTATGGAATATATTCAGTCATATTATACTGACATCGGAAATACACGAAGCGCAAACCAGGACAGCCTGGCAGTATTGAAAGCGGAAACCCACTGCGGTGAGGTGCTTTTTGCAGTGCTTTGTGACGGCATGGGAGGACATGAGTCCGGAGAACTTGCCAGCAAAACCGTGGTGGAAAGAATGGAAATATGGTTTAAGACAGAATTTCCCCGCATTCTGTATCGGGGAATCACCATGGAAAAATTGAGGAGAGATTGGGACCGGGTGTTAAGAGAAGTCAATGAAACACTGGTAACCTATGGAAAACAGAAGAGTGTATCGGTGGGAAGTACCGTTACGGCATTTCTTTTCTGGCAGGATCGTTTCGCAGCAGTGCATGTGGGGGACAGCCGGGGATATGAGATTGCAGAAGGGGATGCAAGGCAGGTGACAGAGGATCAGAGCTTTCTGGCAGATCAGGTTCGAAAGGGAATTCTGACTCCGGAGGAAGCGGAATTGGATCCCAGAAAAAACCTTCTTTTGGAATGTGTTGGGGTTACATCGGATATGGAGATGCTGTTTTATTCAGGAAAGGTGCAAATTGGAAACAGTTACCTGTTGTGTTCTGACGGGTTTTGGCATACAATCACAGAGAGAGAACTGATACAGCGTCTATCCGGTAACAAAATCAAAGACAACAAAATGCTTAGAATCCGTTTGACCAATCTGACGGAACTTGCTATGACCCGTGGAGAAAAGGACAATATTTCAGTGATTGGAATTGTCCCTATTTGAAAGGAGTGTTGTTATGAAATATACGGATTATGATACTGTAGAACCTACTGAAATTCTGTCAGGCTGTTCTTTCGATCCGATCTTTGGGGACTTCTGGGACGAAGCGACCGATCGGAAAAAGAAACAATCGGATGAAGCAATTGGGAATTTGGAAAAAGATATCAGTGAAATTCCCGGACGAAAATTTCAAATGGTCTTAAACATCGTCAAAGTTCATACCGATAAAAGTGTTGAGTAAGGAAACAGGAGGATTGACACATGGCGAGTTCGGCAATCTTGATCATTGCCCTGGCGGTTTTTGTCGGTATAGGAATTGTTGCGGCAGTTCTTGCCGTAGTACTTTTGAAAAAGAGCAACAATACATCTGGAGGAGGCAGTGATCCTTATCGGGATACTCCGCCATATATGAATGATAATAACCAGTGGGATGCGAACCCGCTTCATAAGCAGAGAAACAACCCGGGAGGCCAGAGAGGAAACGATCCTTGGAACAACC
>JAUNAE010000384.1 GCA_030527765.1 Eubacteriales bacterium | reverse complement strand
ACAGACAAGAAACATCGAAGAAGCATGCAATAAAACATCGAAGAAACAGACAAAATGAATCAAATTAGTGCGCATAACAATGAACAACAATATAAAGGAGAACAAACAATGACTTACAACAGCTTTCGTCCGGGTCAGGTGTGGCTGGATACAAATGGAAACAGAATTCAGGCTCACGGTGGTTCCGTGATGTATGTGGATGGAACTTATTACTGGTATGGAGAGAACAAGGAAAAAACCAACGGAGAAGACGGAATCTGGACCTGGGGAGTGAGATGCTACGCATCAAAAGATCTGTATAACTGGGAAGATCAGGGACTGATTATTCCTCCGAATCTTGAAGATGAAACCTCCGGATTATATCCGAAAGCAATGATGGATCGTCCTCATATTCTGTACAACGACAAGACGAAGAAATACGTCTGCTGGCTGAAAGTCATGCGTCAGGATGGAACACAGACAGAGACAGTTCTTACCGCAGATCACATTCTCGGACCATACACCGTTGTGAGAGATCGTGTGAATCCACTGGGAATGAATGCGGGAGACTTTGATCTTGTGAAGGCACCGGATGGAAAAGCATATTATTACTTTGAGCGTGTTCATTCAGAGACGATTTGCGCAGATTTAACCGACGATTATACGGATGTTACAGGATATTACAGTACCCATTTTCCACATTCCGCACCGCCTTTTGTAAGAGAGGCAACCGCACACTTTTTGAGAAAAGGCAAACATTATCTTGTGACCAGCGGAACAACCGGCTATCTGCCGAATCCATCAGAGATTGTGATCGGGGATACATGGCATGGTCCGTTTAAGGTTCTTGGCAATCCACATCCGGAAGATGCAAGTCAGACTTCCTACCACAGTCAGATTTCTTCTGTATTTAAAGTGCCGGGCAAAAAAGATCTCTACATTGCCTGTGCAGACAGATGGCTTCCAACACATATGGACGAAGAGTACCCGGTTTATGCCAAAGCATTTGAGATGAAATTTGATCCGGAGGCAGACCAGAAGGAAGCAGATGCAATCTTCGCAAAAATTCCTCAGGATGTGAAGGCAAATACCTCTATTTCAGACTATGTATGGCTGCCGTTTAGATTTGACGGAGAGATGGCATATCTGGACTGGAGAGACGAGTGGACATTGGACGAGTTTGAGTAATAAAGCAATCAGAGAAGGATCAAGCTGCTGAGAGCAGTTTGCATTCATGAGTAATTAGCAAAGCGGATTGCGAATGTCCACTTTGCCGTGAAAATAAATTATAAAGTTGATCCGAAAAAGATGATGGATTGTTAATCTGGGAGGAAGATCCTATGTGCGAAATTATGCAATATGAAATATTTGAGAAAGAACTAAAGTGCCTTGAAGAGAACTCACCTCTTGCAGGAGAAGCGGTCTTTTGTCATGAAAAGGGAGAGTGTTACAGCGTCTCTCTGTTTCAGAAAGAGCCGGGCAAATATGCTGTGCGTTTTATGCCGCACCTGACAGGAAAGTGGAATTATAAGATAGAGCTGCATGGAATAGAGTTTGAAGGAACATTTCTGTGCAGGGAAGCAGAAGGAGAGAATCATGGTCGAGTGATTACTCACGGATTTCACTTCCGCTATGAGGATGGCCACCGATACATTCCTTTTGGAACGACAGCTTATGCATGGGTCAATCAGACCGAAGAGCTTCAAAATGAAACCATTGAAACCCTCAGTAAGGAAGCTTTCAACAAGATCCGTATGTGCGTATTCCCCAAATCCATGCCATACAATCAGAATGAGCCGGCTTATTTTCCCTTTGCAAAGAAGGCAGGTGAGACAGACCATTCCTGGGATGTTCATGCGATTATTCCGGAATTCTGGTACAACCTGGATAAGCGCCTTCTGCAGCTGAGAGATTTGGGAATCGAAGCGGATTTGATCGTTTTTCATCCATATGATCGCTGGGGATTTGCGGAGATGCCCAGGGAAGACTGTGTGTATTATCTGCGCTACTTAATGGCACGATACGGAGCATATAGAAACTTGTGGTGGAGTCTTGCCAATGAGTATGAAATGCTTATGACGAAAACGAAAGAGGACTGGGATACTTTTGGAGAAGTTCTTCACAAAGAGGATATTTATCATCATCTCATCTCCATCCATCAGATTGTACAGAATTATCCCAAAAGAGATTGGATGACCCACATGTCCATTCAGACCGGTGACATCAATCACATTATCTTCTGGAAACAGGAGTATCAGATTCCGGTGATTATCGATGAGTGTGGATACGAAGGTGATCTGGAATTTAACTGGGGTAATCTTTCGGCGGAAGAAATGACGCACCGTGTATGGTGGAGTCTCTGCCGGGGCGGATTCTGTACCCATGGAGAAACTTATCACAGAGATGATGAGGTTCTCTGGTGGGCAAAGGGCGGTAAGCTGTACGGAAAAAGTCCGAAGCAGATCGCATTTGCAAAAAGCATTCTCTATGAGATTCCTCAGGATTACCGGGAAATCATTTCCAATATCGCGGACCCGAATCAGGAAAAACAGCAGCAGAACGATGAAACGATCACGAGATTTATCAAGCTGATTCGGGAAGCAAAACCAAATGAGTATTGGGTAGTGACTTCTAATTTGACGCCAATGGCACTGGAAGGGGAAAACTTCTATCTGGAGTATCTGGACCGTAATTGCCCGGGAAGAAAAACACTCAATTTGTCTGAAAAACACAACTACACGGTGGAGGTACTTGATATCCGGGAGATGACAAGAACAACCGTGTTGGAAAATGTATCAGGAACTGTCACAGTTCCACTGCCTGGAAAGGAAGGTCAGGTAATTTATGCACACGAATAAATATCAGTTCCCGGCTAAGCTGCTGCACGGAGGAGATTATAATCCGGATCAGTGGCTGAATATGCCGGAGATTCTTGAAGAAGATCTGAAGCTTATGAAAGAAGCACATGTGAATTGTGTGACATTGGGCGTATTTTCATGGAGCCGTCTGGAACCGGAAGAAGGCGTTTACCGGATGGACTATATGGAAAATATCATCAATCGCCTGTATGAGAACGGAATTTATACGATTCTTGCGACACCGACCGGTGCAATGCCCCACTGGTTAACAGACAACTATGAAGAAGTCAATCGCATGAGTGACATGGGAATTCGAACAGAAGAAATTGATATTCAGCCGGAGGGTGTGAACAATCACATTGTATATCACGGGGAGAAATATCCAATTCGAGATATTTGTGCAATTGTGCATCAGGAGAATGCGGATGTGCTTGCAACCTATGAGAAAGATTTTTACAAGGGATATCCGGCGGCTACATGCAATTCTTATGGAAAAGGAAAAGCCTACTTCGTGGCAGCAGAAGGGGATGAGGAATTTATCTGCAGATTGTATCAGGAAATACTGGACGAACTTCCGATTCCGCGATTTACAGCCGGAAAACTGCCAAAGAATGTGCTGGTCAGTGGGAGAGAAGGAGACGAAGAAACCTTGTATTTCCTGCAGAACTTTGGGGAAGCAGAGGTATGCATTCCGCTGGAGCATAGGATGAGTGATATTGAAACAGGCGAGTGTCTGGAGGAAAAAGTGCTTATGAAAGGCTATCAGTGCCGGATTCTTGCAGAGCCGAAGAACGACTGATATTTCAGGCGATAAAGATTAATTGTTGCCGTCTATGAGAGACGTCATTTATTTTGATACAGAAAAGCCAATTTTGGTATAACCGAAATTGGCTTTTTTTTATATGATAAAAC
>JAUNAE010000383.1 GCA_030527765.1 Eubacteriales bacterium | reverse complement strand
CCCATTCAGCCGGATCTTCGCTATCAGATACCCAGATATCAAGGTCAGAATCTTTTGTTTTAATGCTTGTGGCAATCTGACGGAAGATGCATTCATTCTTCAATGCATCCATATACGTCTTGTTGCTGTCATAAGGGATGGCATACATATTGCCACCGACAGTTCCTCTTTGAATTAAATCGATGCTGTTAGGCGTACCTCTCATTGCCTTATTCCAGAAGTTGTTTTTATAGTCGGATGTACCGACTGTGTAGATATCGTATTCCATTATCTGTGTCCTCCTTTGTTGTTACACTTCTTGCACTCATAGTATCCAAGAGTGTGATAATCCAAGTTTGTTGTAACCTGCTTCATAAGGGCATCACACTTTGGACAATGCACATCATAAACAAGTGCTTGATTGTTGTTGTGAGGAACTTTAGGAGAGTGAAGTCTGTAGTAAACATCTACATTACCATGCTCATCTTTTACGAATTCATCTGTAAGATAGAAATCACACATTCTCTCTGCGTAATCCTCGGTATAATAAGTTTTGGATGGATGAAGTCCATAAGTTCCATCCTTGTGATCTGTTTTGTGTAAATTAAATACTGCCATTTTAAATTTCCTCCTGTTTAATATTTGCGACCTTCTCTAGCACGAAGCAGACGTTCCATCATATCGTCCTGTGGACTGACACCACCGAAATCTACGGTGCAGTGTTCCTTGACGATTTGATAAATCTGATTCCATTGCTGATTGGTCTGTTTCATAAAGTTCTGACTCATAGCCACATAGGGTGAGCTGATTGCCTGTCCTGTGGTCGGATGCTTTGCAAGAAATCCAAACTGTGTGGTTGCTTCTTCACACTGCACCCAGCGTGATACACTCATGGCGTACTGACGGATAAGCTGCGGATTTACAAGCTGTTCACAGCCTCTCGCTTTGAGCCAGTCCCATGTTTCTGTATAAACTTCTTCGGCACAAAGATCTGTGCCATTTCTCTGTTTCGCTTTCATGTACTCCTTAGGCTCTGGCATTTCGACTCCTGCAATATCTGCCGTATCCGGCATATCAAGAATCTTCAGCTTTCTGCCACCGGGATTACCATTAGCGATTTTCTCTGAGAGAGCCTTTGGTGGTCTGCCACCATGACCCTTCATCGGTCCTCTTTGACCCATAAATTGCTCCTTTCCGGGGTCTATCCCCTAAAAACTTATGCAGTTTTTGTGCGTGAAGGGGCAGCACCGTTTACCGCTGTAAGTGCTGTAGAGATAAGTACCGCCCCTAGGGTTACTACAGTTCGTAACGGAAGCGACAACTTGCAATATTGGATAATTTTTTTCCATATACTCGGTCATCTGCTTCAGTCCATCCTTCTATTCCGTGGGATTTGATGAAGTTTTGTAAATCCTTATAAGACAGGAAGGTTGCATCAAAGAAATTGCCGACAACCATCCACCTTGCAGGATTTGGATTGTTTGATACTTGAATAAGAAACGGAGTGCCTTTCTTATTCTTCAGCATCATGTGTGGCTCAAAGCCACAGCGTTCTCTGGTTTCACGTTCGAAGCATTCAAACATACTAAGGTCGAATCTATATGATTTGTCCATATTTTCCTCCTTTCTAGCCCACAGGCTGAATTGATATAAAACCTTGGTTATCTAGTGCATAGGCACCACCTCCTTCACAGTGGGGCATATGTGGCAGATAAAAATATAATTTCTCTATAGAGAATGAAATATTGAAGTAACCATATTTATCTGCCACAATGCCACATCTCATTTATTCCAAGAAATCTGATATCAATCTGTAGCCTTTGACCATTGTGGTTTTGTTACCACCGGACTGTGGTCGTTTACGGACAACAGTTGCTACAGTTTCTAGGCTTTGTCTGAAGTTCTTCATGCTTTCCGGGTAGTGACCATTCTCCTGACACCAAGTGCGATAACGCTGATAAACCGCAGAGGTGCGTTCCTCGTAATCACCTTGTTCCATGCAGTCCTCAACGAAGAGAGCCATTTTATCGCTGTCATGTTCATATTGAGCAGTGGCTACCTTTACCGAGTGTGGTGGTGTAAGGCCTTCACGGTTCAACATGGAATATCCTTCAATGAGCCAATTGAGAATGGCTGACTGCACTTCCGGCTTTGCAAATTCCTTTTTTAAAGTTTTATCTTGCTCCGATTCATCGAAATGCTTCTCAAAAGGAATGATGAACAGTCGGTTACTGCTAAAGACCGTCATATCGTTGATGGCAGGAAGATAATTGGTATTGATGTAAAGTTTGAATAAAGGCTGAAAATCAAAGCTGTTCTCATGAAGAAAACGAGCATTGATGGTGTCATTACCAGTCAGACTCTTTACCTGTGCAGCATTCAGCACTAATCCTTTGCCGGGTTCTGAAATATTCACAAATCTCACACCTGCAAGACGGGCGATATCCTCTGTAGGCTGAGAACTGTTTGCATTCATCTTTTGAGCGAGGGTTTCCGGTCTTGCCGTACATCCATAGGAACCAAGTACCTTTAATACACTTTCACAGAGAGTTCCTTTGCCATTACGGGTGCTTGCACCATATAAAATGGTCATACATTCGTGCCTTGTATCTCCGGTAAGACCATAGCCAAATAGCTTCTGTAGAAATCTTGCTTTCTCTTTATCCCCGGACATGATTTCTGAGATGAATTTATCCCATCGGTCATTGTGAGCATTCGGGTCATAGATGACATTCGATATCTTGGTAAGTTTGTCAGTACTTTTATGCTCTCTGCATTCGAGAGTATTCATGTCTATGGTGCCGTTTTTGCAGTTAAAGATGTATGGATCAGCATCAAACTCGGTTGCAGGAATCGGATGATAAACTTGTGCATCCTTGAGAATGTTGACTCTCGTTCCATGTGTTTGCCACCGTCTGGTGTAATTCATGTATTCCTTGCGTTTATGCTCATCTGTGATTTTCAGAGCATACATATGAAGCATATTGGCAAGTTCCATGCAAAGCTTCATAGTTTTCAAGCCTCCGACATCCTGTTGCCATATCCCATCATCGTAGTAGAACCATGATTTTCGCTCTGGTACATATCGAAGAATGGGTTTATAGAAATCTGCAAAGAGCATTCCTGCACCAATATCTGTCCACGGATACTTGGTGCTATCTTCCGGATGAAGTGCTACAAGCCTTGTCATATCATCATCGAAATCCTCGCTTACAGGAGCAGGCACAATAGGCGAATAGAAATTATTCATTCCAGAAAGCGCTGCATCGATTGTCATATCTCCATAGGTCTTATTGCCATGAACCTCATCCCACTTACTTCGAGCAAGTGCTGACTGTCGATACATTCTGTCTACCTGTTCACGATTGCCATTACAGTAGAATGCAAGGATGGAAATAAAACCAAGGTCTGCTTCGCTATTTGATGGATAATCCGAAATATCACCATTCCACAGCTTTCTAAATTTTTCTCCCTGTTTGGATGCCATAGCCTTGGCAATCACACCGTCATCGGTAAGATAGCTTTCACGATATTCCTGCAATTCCTCAAATGATTTCTTTGGTGTCTTACGCTTCATGTGTTTATCGAGAAGCCACTGCAGAGCATCCATGTTTTCAGTAATTTCATTATCGAGATACACATCACCTGTGATGGTAACGAAACGATTCGTTGCTCCAGCTACATAAACCTCCACATTACCTTTCTTGATGTAGTAGGTATTTTTGTCATAGGTGTACCCGTCAGAAGCAAACAGAATGATTCTGAGTCCTGTACCA
>JAUNAE010000382.1 GCA_030527765.1 Eubacteriales bacterium | reverse complement strand
CTTTCGTATCACCAGCGGATGCTTATTTTAAATCAGGTCAAACACCCAGTAGATTTAGTTTCACCTGAGGGCGCTTGTTGCATATCAGGCCAAACACCCAGTAGATTACATTTCACCTGATTATTTCTTGAATTCCACGATTGTTACACCGGCATCGCCTTCACCGAATTCGCCGAGACGGAAGGAAGCCACATGTTTCTGACGTCTGAGATAATTGTGAACTCCTTTTCGAAGAGCACCGGTTCCTTTGCCGTGAACAACACGAACACTCTTCAGATGTGCGATGTAGGCATCATCCAGATATTTATCCAGTTCGGCAATGGCTTCATCAACGGTTTTTCCAAGAAGATTGATTTCTGTTGAGACAGAAGCGGATTTGCTCATGCGAATCTTGCCGGCACCGGTACGCTGCATGGTCGGAGTTGTAATTACCGGCTCATCCACAAGTTCCAGATCATTGATGGATACTTTGGAGCGGATAATTCCCATCTGCACAAAGAGATAACCCTTTGCATCCGGTTTGCTGCTTACAGTTCCTGTAAGATTCATACTGAGAACACGAACAGACTCGCCAAGTTTCAAATCTTTTGCAGTCAGTTTCTTAGAAGGAGTCGCAGGTTTTGCCTTGAGGGCCATGCCCTGTACGGCAGTATCCATCTTCTTGCGAAGACGCTGACGTTCTTTTTCCATGGCAGCAGTGTCTACGTGATCCTTCTGGAACTTGTGGAACATTTTCATCGTCTGATCAGCATATTCCTTCGTGTCTCTGAGAAGCTTGTGAGCCTCTTCATTGGCTTCCCGGAGAATACGCTCTTTGCGTTCCTGGAGTTTCTTTTCCTGTTCGGCAAACTTCTCTCTGGAAGAAGCAAGTTCCTGACGAAGTTTCTCCGCTTCCAGACGCTCATTCTCCATCTGAACACGGTTCTTTTCGAGAGCGGAAATGACATCCTCAAACGACTCATCCTGCTCGCTGATCTGCTCCTTTGCATTTTCAATAATGAAATCCGGAAGACCAAGCTTTGAAGAAATTGCAAAAGCGTTACTCTTACCCGGAACACCGATCAGAAGACGATAAGTAGGACGAAGAGTCTCGACGTCGAATTCACAGCAGGCATTTTCTACACCCGGTGTGGAAAGGGCGTACACTTTGAGCTCACTGTAGTGAGTTGTCGCCATAGTGCGGATTCCCTGTGCATGAAGATGTGAAAGAATCGCAATGGCCAGAGCCGCACCTTCGGTCGGGTCGGTACCGGCACCAAGCTCATCGAAAAGAACAAGAGAGCGCTCATCGGCTTTCTCAATAAAGGAAACCACATTTGTCATGTGGGAAGAGAAGGTACTGAGAGACTGCTCGATGCTCTGCTCATCTCCGATATCCGCGTAAACCTCTGAAAAAATCGCAAGCTCACTCTGGTCGGCAGCAGGAATATGAAGACCGGACTGGCCCATCATAGTCAGAAGACCGACAGTTTTGAGAGAAACGGTTTTTCCACCGGTATTCGGACCGGTCACAATAAGAAGGTCAAATTCATCCCCAAGACGAATGTCGATCGGGACAACTTTTTTCTTATCAATCAGTGGATGGCGTGCTTTGCGAAGACGAATTCGTCCACGGTCGTTGAACTTCGGCTCGGAAGCATTCATATCCATTGCAAGAGAAGCCCGGGCAAAAATGAAATCCAGTTCCACCATGATTTCCAAATCTCGTTTGATGGCATCCTGATATTCCGCAGTCTGCTCACTGAGATTGGCAAGAATGATTTCGATCTCTTTCTGCTCTTTCATTTCCAGCTCGCGCATGTCATTGTTCAGTTTTACAACAGCCATTGGCTCAATGAAAAGAGTCGCACCGGTAGAAGACTGGTCGTGGATCATTCCGGCAACCTGATTCTTGTATTCTGCTTTTACTGGAATACAGTAGCGGCCGTCACGCATGGTAATAACAGAATCCTGAAGATATTTGCCTGCCGCACCGGTCACAATTGCGGAGAGCTGCGTATGGATCTTGTCATTTAAGTTCTTCATAGAACGACGGATCTGGCGAAGAGCACTGCTGGCATCATCGCTGATTTCCTCTTCGGAAAGAATGCAGCGGCGAATCTCTGAGGAGAGAGGAGTCAGAGGCTCCAGTTCCTGAAACATGCTGTCCAGAGAGTCCGGAACGATGTCGCTTCGATCGCTGCGGGAATATGCTTTTACACGGTTGGTGTTCTCGAGAAGACTGCAAATGGCAAGAAGCTCGGAAATACCGATGGTACTTCCGATTTCCAGACGTTTCAGGGAACCACGCACATCTTTGACACTTCCAAAAGAAATATTTCCTTTCTGGAAGAGACGGGTGAGGGCGTCTTTTGTCTGGGTCTGAAGATGAATAACGGTGTTAATGTCATCGGAAGGCTCCAGTCTGCGGCAGAGTTCCTTGCCCATGGCAGAGGAGGCTTTGTTCACAAGACGCTCGATAATTTTGTTGTATTCTAATGCTTTATATGCTTTTTGATTCATGGAAACTCCCATTCTATGTATATACTTGACAGAACAGATCAAGCAAAATTCTGCAAATAGATTCGTATGTGATCGAAATCCTGCAGAAAGATTCGCATGTGAGGTCGACAGTTGCAAAGAAGCTTGTTATCCCCACTTATAGAAGATGGGGGTCTCCCCCGACTGAGATGAATTGTTCTGTCTCATGACATTGTACATGATTTTGAGACCAAAGAAAAGCCCCGAGAATTGCGGGAGTATGCCCTGAGGGTGAAAAGTGCAGGAGAAGTGATAAGGAAGCATCCGGGAGTATGCCCTGAGGAGAAAAAGTGAAATGGAGGGCAAGTTACTGTAAGGGGCAAGCGTTCTATGATATACTCAAGAATACATAGCAAGAATTCAAGAACACCGAGCGAGTTCATGAGTGCAGAATGCGAATTCAATAATACAAAACAAATTCAAGAATGCAGAGTAATTCAAGTAGATAGAGAGGATTCAAGAAATGAGAAAAGGTATGAGAAGGGCAGCGATGATTGTTCTAACCGGTATGACCATTGCCGGCATGGGTATGTGGGGAAATGTCGTCAATACGGCAGCAGAAGAAACAACAACAGAAACAACTAATGCAGCTGAAGAGTATTACCTGGATACGTTGTATTATGATCAGCTGACTGAGGAAGAGCGTACTGTTTATGGAGATCTTTACGAGGCGTTCACGAAACATGAGACAGAGTTTTTTGTATTTACGCCGGATTATAGCATGATCTATAAAATGGTGGATGCGATCATAGAAGAGCATCCGGAGATGTTCTGGATTGGAACCATGTATTTTCAGGATTTTGATGTATATGAATGGGATGACCAGAAGAGTCTGTGCAAATGTACATACCTGTTCACGAAAGAAGAAATTGAGAAATACGAGGTCGAGTTGGAAGAGGTTTCCGAAGAGTTTCTGGAGGCATTGCCGGAGAATGGCACAACCTATCAAAAAGTAAAAGCCGCTTTTGACTATATCTGTGATAAGACGATTTACACGGAAGATATAGATGATAAATATGGCCAGTCACTGATCGGACCGCTGTGCTACGGGGAAAGTATCTGTGTGGGTTATGCGAGAGCCTTGGATTTCCTCTTGGAAAAAGCGGATATTTCATGTGTCAGCATTCCACTTGTACAGGAGCATGAAGCGAATCTCGTGGAGATAGCAGGAGATGTATACTATGTGGATGTGACATGGGGAGATGATGACAGCGAAACACAATATCAGTATCTGTG
>JAUNAE010000034.1 GCA_030527765.1 Eubacteriales bacterium | reverse complement strand
TCCCACTGATACAAGCAAGTCCCCACCCACCGCTTAATGCTCTGCGCATTTGAAGAGGGGGACTTACTTGATTCGGTTAAATAAGTACGCTGCTTATCTCCGTTCAAAGATACAGGTGACAAGAAAGAACAGGTGACAGAATGAGAACAGTAAAAAAGAACTCTGCAAATACAGATGTACGTGTGAAGAATACCCGGCAGAGGGTTCGCTTTGTTTTTTTGAATCTGCTTCGGGAGAAACCTCTTCACAAGATTACGGTGAAGGAAATCTGTGACCAGGCACAGATCAACCGTACAACTTTCTATAAACATTATCTGGATGTTTATGATCTGATGGATCAGACCGAGCAGTATGTTTTGAGTATTTTTCAGGAAGAACTGGAAGGGATGCGAGAACAGGGACTGGAAGCGGCACTGACGGCTATTCTGACAAATATGAAGGAACATATTGATCAGTATGCGGCATTGTTTGGACCAAACGGAAATTCGGATTTTCTTACAAAAATCTCCGAGATCTGTTATCCTATGTTTCGAGGCCACAGAGAAAGTTCGGAAGAAGAAAGAGATACAAGGCTGGATCAGATGAGTTATGCCTATATTTCTTCCGGGTGTGCAGGAATTCTCGGATGCTGGATGAGATATCATTTTGAACAGAGTCCGGGGGAGATCGCACATCTGATTCTTCAGATGGTCACGTTGACCATGGATGGAATTGCAAAAAATCTTGTGAAAAGAAATGGAGAAGTTTTATGAAATATCAGTCGATCCTCTTTGATCTGGATGGCACTCTTGTGCAGTCCGATCCGGGAATTGTGAATAGTGTCAGAGTTGCTTTTGAAAAAATGAATCTCCCGGTACCGACGACCGAAGAATTGTATCAGTTCATTGGACCGCCTTCCCGTGTCACTTTCCCGAAATTTGGAATTCCCGAGGACCAGGTGGAGACTGCGGTCAAATATTATCGCACCCGTTATGGGGAAAAAGGAAAGTACGAGTGCAATCTTTATCCGGGAATTGTAGAACTTTTGGAGACTCTGAAAGAGAGAGGTTATCAATTGTATGTGGCAACCTCGAAGCCGGAACAGACGTCTGTGGATATTCTGGAATATCTGGGCATTGCAAAATATTTCGACGTGATTGCAGGAGCTTCTTTTGATCATTCCAGAGACCAGAAGGCGCAGGTGCTTCGCTATCTTTTTGAAAAAATCCCGCAGGAGAGCTGTGTGCTGATTGGGGACACAATCTTTGATATTAACGGTGCCAATGAAGTCGGAATTCCTATGATCGGAGTCAGCTGGGGCTATGGAAACAGGGAAGAGGTTCTGGCAGCCGGAGCTCTTGGAATGGTTGGAACGACAGAAGAACTTCTGGAAATGCTGTAAAAAATACAAAAAGTGCAAAAAAAGATAAAAAATAATTCGGAAATCTGCTATCATGAGTACATAGAATATTCATGGCAGCAGATTTTTAATTTGTAGGACATTTCGTTCTCGAATTTCATTGAAAGGTCTTGTAGACAGACTCAAGGAGGAGTTATGATTTCAGATCATTTTTATACAACAGAACAGATCAGTGCCCATATTGATGGGATTCGCAGCAAAACCGGAGAAATTATGTACCTTGTAAAAGGAACAGAACAGGCTTTTTTGATTGATACCTGTCTCGGTGTCGGCAATGTGCGAAAAGTAGCTGAGTCTCTGACAGACTTGCCGATCAGCGTGATTCTGACTCACGGACATGTAGATCATGCCCTTGGCGCACCACTGTTTGACAAGGTGTATTTCAATCATCTGGATGATGATTTGTATAAAGCACACAGCCCTTTTGAGGAACGTCAGGGTTATATGGAAGCAAATCTCGGTGCGGCACCCGGAAGCTTGAAAGATGAAGAATTTGTGCCGGTGAAAGATCCAAAATCCTACTTTAGTCTTGAGGATGGAGCGGCCTTTGATCTTGGCGGAATTCATCTGGAGGTGTATGCACTGTGCGGTCACACCCAGGGATGTATGACTGTCCTGATTCCGGAAGAACGGGTGTTGATTACAGGAGACGGTGCAAACAATGCGACTTTCGTATTTGATCAGTATGCATCCACAATTGAAGAATATCGAAATCATCTGCAGGCACTTTCAGACCGGCTTAAAGGACGATACGACCGGTGTTTTATGATGCATCATGATATGGAAGCTTCCGGAAATCTTCTGGAAAATGTAATGCAGGTCTGTGATGATATTATGAGCGGAAACACAGATGATCTCCCCTTCGATTTCATGGGAGGACATTATTTCATTGCAAAAGCAGTAGGACCCGGCTTCCGACGTCTGGACGGAGGAGAAGGAAATATCGTGTACAATAAGGAAAAAGTGAGATAAAGGGCTGGATAAGGAGGAAAACATGAAAGTTTCAAGAGTGAGAATTAATGGAATGTACAATCCGGTAGGCTATGCCTTTGATACACTGCGTGTATCCTGGATGGTTGAAGATACAGAGGCAAAAAAGGCCGGGGATGTGCAAATTCAGGTGAGCAAGGAAGCGTCCTTTGAGGAACTGCTGACCATCGTATTCGGAGATAAACTGAATCCGGCAGGAACATCCCTTCATCTGGAACTTGAACCAAGAACCAGATACTATGTACGAGTTCTTGTGCAGGGGGACAATGGAGAGTCTGCAGTCAGTGAAACCGCATATTTTGAAACTGCAAAGATGGAGGAAAGCTGGAAGGGCACATGGATGAAACCGGCAGAGGGTGACACTTTTCATCCGGAATTCGCCAAAGATATTTCCATTGAAAAAGAAGTTGCTTCTGCAAGACTGTATATTTCCGGCCTTGGTATGTATGCAGCATTTCTGGATGGCAAACAGGTTGGAAACGAGGTTCTGACTCCTTATTACAGTGACTATCACACAGAACTTCAGTACCAGACTTTTGATATCGCAGAGAGTCTGGAAGCGGCAGGATCCCACAATCTGTCTGTCACTCTCGGCAATGGATGGTATAAGGGAAAATTCGGACTGGGAAGAACAGAGAACAATTTCGGCAGTGAGTTCATGCTTCTTGCTGAAGTCCATGTAGTATACAAGGATGGAACTGAGGATGTGATCGGAACAGATGCTTCCTGGAAGTATCGGGCATCTGATATTGAGAGCAGCAGTATCTACGATGGAGAAGTGATCAATCACCTGCTTCATGAAGGGGAAAACAACGAGTGGAAAACTCCGGTAGAGACAAGTCCGGAAGGGAAACTGGTTCCAAGATACACCATTCCGGTAATCGAAAAAGAAGATATGCCTGTGAAAGAAATTATTCACACACCGGCCGGAGAAACAGTACTTGATTTTGGACAGAACTTTGCGGGGTACGTCACCTTCAAAACCTTCCTCGCAAAAGGAACAAAGATCGTTCTGGACTTTGGTGAGATTCTCCAGGATGGAAACTTCTACAATGCCAATTACAGAGACGCGAAATCTCAGTTTGTATATATTTCTGACGGAAGAGAAGAAGAAGTGAAACCACACTTTACATATTTCGGATTCCGCTACTGCCGTGTAGTAGGATGGCCGGGAAATGTGTCTGCAGATGATTTCAAGGGAAAAGCAGTCTACTCTGATATGGAGCAGACCGGATGGATTGAGACCGGACATAAGAAAGTCAATCGTCTGTTCCTCAATGCCCTTTGGGGACAGAAGTCCAATTTCGTGGATCTTGCAACGGATTGCCCTCAGAGAGATGAGCGTCTGGGATGGACCGGAGATGCTCAGGTATTTGCCGGTACTGCAAGTTTCAATATGGATACCGCTGCTTTTTATGAAGGATTTATCCATGATCTGAGAAGTGCACAGAAACAGTACGACGGAATTATGCCGGGTGTGATTCCGGTGCTGGATCCGAACGGACCGATCTATTCCAGTATCTGGGGTGATATCGCAACCTTTCTTCCGACAGTGATTTATGAGCACTTCGGTGATAAGGAAGCTCTGAGAACATACTATCCAATGATGAAAGACTGGGTAGATAAGATTACAAGAGATGACATTGCCCGTGGGCAGCAGTATCTTTATAATTTCAGCAATCAGCTGGGAGACTGGCTGGCGCTGGATGGACGTACAGAGCAGAGTAATGCAGGTTCCACAGACGAATATTATATTGGTTCCTGTTACTATGCACAGTCTGTCAAAATGGCAGCAGATGCAGCCCATGCGCTGGAACTCTTCGAGGAAGAAGACAAGTACCGTGCCCTTCATGAGAAGATAAAAGAGGCAATTATCGGCGAGTATTACACTTCTACAGGAAGACTTGCTATTGATACACAGACAGGTTACATTGTAGCTCTTTATACAGAAACCTATCCGGACAAACAGAGAGTCGTTGATGGTCTGAAGACCAGACTGTACAAGGATTGCTACAAAATCAAAGGCGGATTCTGCGGAGCACCTCTGATGTGCCGCGTTCTTGCAGAAAACGGTCTTCAGGAGGAAGCTCTCTATTTCCTTCTTCAGGAGGATTATCCGGGATGGATGCACTGCATCGATCTTGGTGCGACTACCATCTGGGAAAGATGGAACTCTGTCCTTGATGACGGACATCTTTCCGGAACAATGATGAACTCCCTGAACCATTATGCTTTTGGCTCTGTTGTGGAATTTTTGTATCGAAACGTGGCAGGTTTCCAGCCAATGGAGGCTGGATGCAGCAAAGTGACTATTGCGCCGATCGTGAACCAGAAGCTTGGTCATATGGACATGACCTATCTTTCTCCGAATGGAAAGTGGAGAGTTTTCTGGGAAATCAAGAAGAACGGTGAGGTAAAGGTTCGCCTGGAAGTTCCTTTCGGATGTACTGCGATGGTTGGTCTTCCATTCTATCCGGAGGAGAATAATATTGGTGAACTTACCGCCGGAGTGTATGAATTTACTTACATGCCGACAGAAGATCTGAGAAGCCGTTACAGCAGAAACACACTGTTTAACGATATGCTGAAGGATCCTGAAGCGCTGAAGATTATTGAGCGTGTTTCTCCGCTTTTGGGCTGGTTCCTCTCCACAGGAAACAAAGACTTCTATTATGAAAGTCTTGACACCATTATGGGAATGAGTTATATGGGATTCAAGCAGGAAGAAGTTGAAAAACTTGCTGAAGAACTTTGCAGTATTGTAGAAGAAATCGAAGTATAAAATAATAAGGAGCAGCGATATGAGTTTTCCGAAAAATTTTCTCTGGGGCGGCGCAGTAGCCGCAAATCAGCTGGAGGGTGCATATAATGAAGATGGGAAGGGACTGTCCATTCAGGACGTCCTGCCTCATGGTCTCAGAACTCCTCGTACGGCAGTGCCTACCGAGGATAACATGAAGCTTGTGGGCATTGATTTTTATCATCGGTACAAAGAAGATATCAAACTGTTTGCGGAGATGGGATTCAAAGTATTCCGTACATCCATCGCATGGAGCCGTATTTTCCCGAAGGGAGATGAGGCAGAACCGAACGAAGCCGGTCTTAAGTTCTATGATGACCTGTTTGACGAGTGCCTGAAATATGGAATGCAGCCCCTTGTAACGATTTCTCATTACGAGACACCTCTGTATCTGGCAGAGCATTATGATGGATGGACCGACCGCAGACTGATTGATTTCTATCTGAACTATGCAAAAACCGTATTCACAAGATATAAGGACAAAGTTACTTACTGGCTGACATTCAATGAAATCAACTCGATTCTGGAATCTCCGTTTATGAGCGGCGGTATCAATACACCGAAGGAAGAACTGACAGAATCTCAGCTGTATCAGGCAATTCATCATGAGCTTGTTGCCAGTGCTCTTGCAACAAAACTTGGACATGAGATCAATCCGAATTTTCAGATTGGCTGTATGGTACTTTCCATGCCGATTTATCCACTGACACCGAATCCTCAGGATGTGCTTGCGGCTATGAAGCAGAATCACAAGAATGAGATGTTCCTCTCCATTCACGCAAGAGGAGAGTATCCGGGTTATGCAAAACGCTATATGCGGGATCACAACATCGAGATTCAGTTCGCAGAAGGTGATGAGGAAGCTCTGAAGAATACGGTAGACTTCATTTCCTTCAGTTATTATGTCAGCGTCTGCGCAACCGCTGATCCGGAGAAAAATGTTCGCGGAGAAGGAAATCTTCTGGGAGGTGTGCCGAACCCATACCTGAAAGCAAGTGAATGGGGATGGCAGATTGATCCGAAAGGTCTTCGCTATATTCTGAACGATTTCTGGGACAAATACCAGAAACCACTGTTCATTGTAGAAAACGGTCTGGGAGCTGTAGATGAGCTGATTACCCTTCCGGATGGTACGAAGACGGTGGAAGATGATTACCGCATTGAATATCTGAGAGATCATCTGAAACAGGTAGGAGAGGCAATTGAAGATGGAGTCCCGGTTATGGGATATACTTCCTGGGGCTGCATTGATCTTGTCAGTGCGTCTTCTGCACAGCTTGCAAAACGCTATGGCTTCATCTATGTAGATCGCAATGATGACGGAACCGGCACTCTCAAGCGTTATAAGAAAAAGAGTTTCCACTGGTACAAAAAGGTGATTGAGAGTAACGGCGAAGTGTTATAAAATAGAGAGCGGTGAGTAACTGTGAAGATACGAAGCAGTTACGACAGCGATCATAAAGGAGGCCCTTCCCGTGAAAAATGAAGTATTTTTATTTGGAAAAATGTTTGAACTTACCAATGTTGGTATTACTGTTTTTCGAGGGGAGGAAATGGTTCATCCCAGTGCGATCGATGAGTTTTATCCCATCCGTGATAATGAGGAACTTCGACATCTGTTAATGAAAAAGGCGGATGAGTCAGAAATTCCGGCGATCTACCTGGATGAACATAAGGTGGCTTTTGGTGCCTGCGTTTATGATAGTGAGTATTATTTCTTTGGACCTGTTGCCACCGAACATCTCAATCGTGTGGAATTGCACCGGTATTATTTTTCCTATGGCATGCGAAAGGGAATGGAGAAGCCGCTTCCAGTGTTAAGCTATAACCGTCTTTTGGCTTTTGTAGAACTGGCTGTGTACAATATATCCGGCATTGCCTATGAGAATGCAGCTTTGCTGGAGCGAAATCAACTGAATCCGGAGGCAGAAGAAACGCTGGAGAAGGAACGGTTTCGATCACTTTCTGAGGAAGAGTCGGATTATCACCATACGTATATGGATGAGAAGAGTCTTCTGGACTGTGTGCGGGAAGGAAGAGTGGAGGATGCTCTTCGTATGAATGCCCGTATGGACAGTGAGACAGGAAAGATGTCCAGAAATGAGCTGGATCTGTGGCGGAAGCTTGTCACAGTCGCAATCGCTCTCAGCACCCGTGCGGCAATCGAAGGCGGTGTATCTCCGAAGGATGCCTACAGTATGAGTGATTATTACACACAGAAAAGTGATGAGTGCAGAACAGTTCCGGAACTGATTAAATGCAGAAATCAGGCGGTCAAAGAACTGACACTTCGGGTTCATGAGAAACAGATGGGCAAAACCGTGTCAAGTTACGTGGAGCGCTGCTGCGATTACATTGGCAAGCATTATCGTGAAAAAATATATCTGGATGACCTTGCAGAGAAACTGGGAATCAGTTCCTCTTATCTCTCCAGACTTTTTGTGAAAGAGAAAGGACAGAAGCTGCAGGATTACATTGTGGAAGTGCGTGTGGAGCGCGCCGCCAATCTTCTGACCTTTTCCGATGAGAGTCTTGCAAAGATCGGAGACTATGTGAACTTTCCGTCTCAGAGTTACTTTGGAAAGATGTTTAAGAAATATAAGCACATGACCCCGAAGGAATATCGGGAATTATACAAACCAAAAGAGTTTTAAGTTAAAACAGACAATATAAAACGCAGGTTCTGCCTCAATATAAGAAGCAGAACCTGCGTTTTTTTACAGTTTTCTGAGATGCAGTTCTACAGGTGTGTAATCACCCCAGGCAGACGGAAGAAGAATGCCGCCGTTCATCAGCGCAGCTCCGGTATAGACCTCTTTTTTATCTGAAAGAACGTATTGGGAAGCTGCATCCAGTCCCTGGAGACGAAGCACCATTCGTTTGGTATTAGGTGTGGAACGAAAGATCATTCCATGAACGAGAACCTCATCCCGGTTTTCTGATACGTAACTCCAGAAGGAGAAGTTTTCCTTCAGTGGATTGGAAAGTCGATAGTAATTTCCGTTATGAATGAGAGGACCGTAGGTTTTGAAGCGGGAGATCTGTTCGGTTACATGTTCTGCTTCTTCCCGGGAGAGAAGACCGAGATCCAATTCATAACCAAAACTTCCGGCCATAGCAGTCACTGCTCTGGATTCCAGAGGGGTGATTCTTCCTGTCTGATGGTTCGGTGCAACAGAAACATGGGAACCAACGGTGGAAATTGGATAAATAAAGGAAGTTCCGTACTGGATTTTTGTCCGCTCGTAAGCATCTGTATCGTCACTGCACCAGATCTGAGGACAATAATGAAGCATTCCTGCATCAAATCGTCCACCGCCGCCGCTGCATCCTTCGAAGAGAACATGAGGATATTTCTGAATCAGACGTTCCAGAAGAGCGTAAAGACCTAACACATATCTGTGGGAGAATTCCCCCTGTCTTTCTGCAGGAAGATGATGAGAATACAGATCACTGATGCTGCGGTTCATATCCCATTTAATATAAGTAATGTTGGCACTGTCGAGAATGCGGCTCATAGACCGGAAAAGATAATCCTGCACATCTTTGCGGGACATGTCCAGAACGAGCTGATAGCGTCCTCGCATCGGCTTTCTGTTCGGAATGGCGATTGCCCAGTCCGGATGTGTCCGGTAAAGATTACTGTCTTCAGAAATCATTTCCGGCTCAAACCACAGACCGAAGGACATGTTTAAGTCATTGATTTTTTTAACGAGAGAGGAGAGACCTCCTTTTAATTTACTCTCGTTCACAAACCAGTCTCCGAGACCGGAAGTATCGGAATCTCTTTTTCCGAACCACCCGTCATCCAGTACCAGCATATCGACACCCAGGGAGGAGGCTGCTTTTGCGATGTTTAGAATTTTTTCTTCGTCAAAATCAAAGTAAGTCGCTTCCCAGTTGTTGATCAGAACCGGTCGTTCTGCAAATTGGTATTCACCCCGGCAAAGATTGCGGCGGATGATTCGATGGAAGTTGTGGGTCATCCGGGTGAATCCATGGCTGCTGTATGTCATGACCGCCTCCGGTGTCTCAAATGTTTCATTGCTGTTCAGAGTCCATCGGAAAGTATCCGGATGAATGCCCATGAGAAGGCGGACCTGATTTAACTGGTCAAGTTCTGCCTGAATCTGAAAACTGCCGCTGTATACAAAGAAGGCGCCGATACATTCTCCGGATTGCTCTGTACAGTCAGGGGAACAGAGAATCAGGGATGGATTGTGCTGGTGGCTGGACGTGCCGCGGCTGCTGGATACTTCCTGAATTCCGTGGAGAAGAGGGACTCTTTCTGCCAGACGTTCCATTGTATGCCGGCCATGGAAATGAAGAAATTTCCAGTCTCCATAAGGAAGATCCAGACAGAGGCTGGATGCTTTTTGAAGCGTAACGGGTGCGGCCCCTCGGTTGGTAATTGCAGCATTTCTCGTGATGATGTCGTATTTTGGGATGATTCCATAGCGAAGAGTGACTTCTGTTTCAGTGGAAGTGTCTTTCAGAAAAATTTCCAGGGTTGTTCCGTCTTCCGGAGAGGTATAGACGGAAGGAAGTCCGGGGATATGGTATTTGCCTTCCTTGATACGGTAACCAGTGTAGCGAAGGTCAAGGGCTGTGCTTCCGTTTTCGTGAAGGACAGACAGGGCAGAGATTCGGAAATCACCGATTCCGTCACAGGCATATTCCAGAGGATTGGTGTCCAGAGAATAGGTTTTGTCCTTCTCTGCGTCGTATGGGCTGCCGGAAAATCCGACATCCGGATAGTCCAGAAGATAGGACATATCGGTTTCTACCTTGGGGCCGTACCAGAGGTGCCGGAGCACCCCGTATTGGTCTGCCTGTAACTGATATTCTGTATGGTCTGTGAGGAGCCGGAAGACTCTTTTTTGTGGATCGATGATAACGGACATTGAATATTTACCTCGTTGTGAATAGGAATTATTTAACCTTTTACAGCTCCATTTGCCACACCGTTGATGATGTGTTTCTGACAAATCATGTAGAAGAGCAGGATTGGAATGAGGGCCAAAAGGTAGGATGCAAAAGCAAGGTTGTAGTTTGTTCCGAACTGTGTCTGGAAGTTCAGCTGTGCAAGTGGAAGGGTTGTGTTCTCGGATCCGGACATAATAACCAGCGGGGTCATGACATCGTTCCATGTTCCAAGGGCGGTAAGAATTGCAACAGTTGCATGCATCGGTTTCATCATTGGGAAGATGATAGACCAGTAGGTTTTCCAGGAGGATGCGCCGTCAATGTATGCTGCCTCTTCCATTGCAAGAGGAATGTTTTTGAGGTAACTGCTGTAGAGCATGACATTCATCGGCATGTAGAAGACGATGTACAGAAGAATAACGCCAACCATGTTGTCGATGCCGAGTTTTGCTGTCTCTTTGACAAGCGGCATCATAAGGATTGCAAAAGGAACGAACATACCACTGACAATGTAGAAGTAGATCATGCGGAATTTCTTTGATTTGCCCATGGATCTTCCGAGGGCATAACCGGCCATGGAGTGAAGGAGCAGGGAGAGTGCGATGGTTCCTCCGGTGATCAGCACACTGTTTGTGAGAGATTTCCAGAAGTTTGTCACACGCATAGCCTCTGCGAAGTTTCCAAGACTGAAGACCTTTGGAAAACTGAGAGCCCCCATAATGTCATTGGTCATTTCGGTTGGAGACTTCAGGGCGATAATAACGGTCATGTAAAGTGGAAACAGGATTGTTACGCAGCCGAGCACGAGGAGAAGCGTAACGAGAATGTTTGATTTTTCTTTTTTGTCTTTGATGACTTTACCGGTGGTAAGTACCTGTGCATTAGAACTCATAACTGCTGCTCCTTTCTGTTGGTAATGACAAGCTGAATAACGGAAATGGTAACAATCACAACGAAGAAGACTACGGCATTGGCACTCTGAAATCCGAACTGTCCTCCGTCCATACCATTGCGGTAAATCAGGTAGGAGATGGATTCGGTACTCTGAGCCGGACCACCTTTTGTGAGGGCCATGATCTGGTCAAATACCATGAGCATATTCTTGGTGCTGAGAATGAGGTTGGTTGATACAAAAGGAAGCAGAAGAGGCAATGTCAGCTTGCGGAAAGTGTACCATTTGCCGGATCCGTCGATGGAGCTTGCTTCGTAAATTTCTCCCGGGATCGTCTGAAGACCGGAGATGTAAATGATGGTATTCATTGCAACGCTCTGCCATACACCTACAATGAGAACGCCAACCCAGGCCCATTTTTCACTGGCAAGCAGGCTGCTGCTGAGAAAACCGATGCCCATTGCTTTGGCTGCGGCCGGGATGATGTAGGTGAAGATGAAACTGAAGATATAGCCGACTACCAGACCGCCGAGGATGTTTGGCAGGAAGTAAATTCCGCGGAGTGTGTTTTTGAATTTGATTTTGCTGTTCAGTCCCAGGGCCAGAACGAGGGAAAGAACATTTACGAGGATGGTTCCACAGAGAGCGTATTTGAAAGTAAACAGATAAGATTTGCCGATTCTTGCATCCCGGAAAAGATCTGCGAAGTTTCGAAGTCCGACGAAATCGTAAGAGCCGTATCCTCTGTAATTGGTAAGGCTGTAATAAGCTCCGGTGATGAGAGGAATGGTGTTAAATACGACAAAGAGCAGCAGTGCCGGCAGAAGCATTAGAACGTAGGTTTTTGTGCGGTTTGACATGGGCTTATTCATTTCTCTGTCCCTCCTCATATTTCCGAACTTTTTCAATAAGGTCACGATTATAACGGATCCATTCGCTGTCAAATTTCTCAAGGAACGTATCGGCAGAATTCTCAGAAGAATCCATCAGGTACGTCTGAATCAGGGAATCCACACTCATTTCACTTGGATAGTGGTGGTCATGGAAGTCAGACATTCGGTCTTCGGCGATGTAGGTCTTCATGCCGTCAAGCATGGAAGGAAGTGTGAAATCTCCCTTTTTGCACGGAACAGCACTCTGATCATCCAGATAAATCTGAATGGTTTCATCCTCGTACATAAATCGGAGAACTTCGTAAGCGGCTTCTTTGTTTTTGCACTCTTTCATTACAGAGAACTGCAGATCCACACCGGAGTTCAGAACATTGTCGGCTTCATTTTCGTTTGCCGGAAATGGGAAGGAGTCCACATCCAGATCCGGATTGACGGAGAGGATCTGAGGAACAGCGTAGCTTCCGATGGGGTACATTGCGGATTCACCCCGGGCAAAAGCGGTGCAGGCATCGTTGTAGCTGTAGGCATATGGGTTAGGCTCTGCGTAATCCAGAAGAGTTTTGATTTTTTGGGCGACTTCTGCGTACCCTTCGGCAAAAGTCGTCTTGCCGGCATTCACCTGAGAACAGATATCGGAATCGGCAAGTCCCACAGCCAGAGCATTCCATGGAGCAAGGGTTGTCCATGTATCTTTGTATCCGAGGTAGATGGGATATACGTCGGAAGTATCCGAGATGGTCTGGCAGAGAGTCTGGAATTCGGACCAGGTTGTAGGAATTTCCCAGCCGTTTTTCTGGAACAGTTCCCGGTTATAAAGAATTCCTGCAGCATTTGCCACATAAGGAAGTGCATACACACCGTCTTTTGGAATGAATTCCAGATCCTTTTCAATCTGCAGATAGGAAGGTTTGATATCTGTGATACCGTCGAAATCGGAAATATCCATAAAAAGGTCGGCATCCAGGAAGTTGGAGTAGTTAATGTCACCGCCGATTCCAACAATGTCCGGATAGTCCTCTTTGATCAGTCTTGTTTTGAGGACGGTCATTGCCTCGTTTGGAGATTCGATTTTCAGTTCAATGTCATCATGAGTTTCGTTGAAGCGCTTTTCCATTTCTTCAAAAGCCTTCACTGCTTCCGGTTTGTACTGGAGCATTTTGACTACAGTTTTTCCATTTCCGGAATTGCTTTTGCAGCCGCAAAGTGCAGCTGAGGAAAGGGCTAATGCGAGAACTGTAGAAAATGCAATGATCTTTTTGCCTTTCATTTCGATACCTCCATTTGGCATAATATTTCATGGAATTTTATGCTTATTTTTCGTCTGTGTTGATGTTGATATAATTAAAACATCCATTTTGCGTTTGGTAAATGGCAGTTTTCAATGGGTTTTATACCAAAATGATGTACCATGTGGTAATATAGAATATAACATAGCATTTTGGTATATCAAACAAAAGACGGCTCGAAATGTGAGCTGTAAAAGGAATTAAAAATCGGTTTATACAGACAGGAGAGGTACGATGAGCAATATATTTTTTTCCATTTTTCCGAACGAAAATTTTGTGGATCTGGGACTGATTCAATACGGAATCGAGACTTGTGAACCATCTCATTCATACGGTCCTGCAAAAAGAAATCACTTTTTGTTTCATTATGTAATATCCGGCAGCGGAACTCTTCTGGCGGACAATTCCAAAGGTGAAACGGAAACATATCATATTAGAAGCAATCAGGGATTTATGATTTTTCCGGATCAGACGAACACTTACATTGCAGACGAGAAAAATCCCTGGGAGTATATCTGGCTGGAATTTGACGGGCTTCGTGTGAAAAGTATTCTGGAAATGGCGGGAATCACGGAGGATCATCCGGTATACCGGGCTCGTTATAAAGATATTCGGGAGGAGATGTATGGGGAGATGAAATACATTGTGGAACATACGGCATCTTCACCATTTCATCTGATCGGACATTTGTATCTGTTTCTGGATTATTTTGTGCGTTCCATTTCAGAAACCAAGTTGACTACGGGAAACAAACTCCGAGATTTCTATGTGCAGGAGGCAGTTGCCTTTATTTCCAATAACTTTCAGAATGACATTAATGTGGAAATGATCGCGGATAAGTGTGGCCTGAACCGCAGCTATTTTGGGAAAATTTTTAAAGAAGTTGTCGGAAAAACACCTCAGGAGTTTCTTATGACATATCGAATGGCAAAGGCGGCAGAGTTGATGAAGATCACGTCTATGAGCATTGCAGACATCGGAAAAGCAGTGGGATATGAGAATCAGCTTCATTTCTCCAGAGCCTTCAAAAATGTTTACAAAATTCCACCGAGAGAGTGGAGAAATCAGCATAAGATCAGATAGATTCAGATAGAATCCTACTATAAAGAAGCGATTCGGTCACAAACAAAACTGTATCAAGAAAAGTATATAAATTACAGAAAAGATACATAGAAGACAAACTCCCTCTGATATGATGAATACACTTAGATAACGAAGTGTGAAAAGATCTTTTGAGAATCTCTCAAAAGAAATCAAATTCAAAAATGGAGTATGGACATGGAAAAAAAGTATCTTGTAATTGATATTGGAGGAACTTTTACCAAGTATGCGGTAATGAACGAGGCCTGTCAGTTTCTGATGAAAGATAAGATTCCAACAGTGAAAACAGGAATTAAAGAATTTGTGGATATGCTGGTTGGCATCTACGAAGGTGTGGAAGAGGTTTCCGGTATTGCCATCAGTTCTGCGGGAATGATTGACAGCGACACCGGATTCATGTACAACGGTGGGTCTCTCACATTCATTCAGAACATCAATATTGTGGAAGCACTGGAGCAGAGATGTCATGTGCCGGTGACTGTTGGAAATGATGCACGCTGTGCCGGGCTTGCAGAAATATGGAAAGGATCTCTTTCAGACTGCAAGAATGCCATTGCTATGATTATCGGTACTGCCGTGGGTGGTGCAGTCGTTGTGGACCGCAAAGTGCTGAAAGGCAAAAACTGCATGGCGGGAGAGTTCAGTTATGTGCTGACCAATGCGGATGATGCGGAGAATCCGAACAAAACAATGGCGATGAGCGGCGGTATGCCGGCACTTCTTCATATGGCATCTCATCGTCTTGGAATTCCGGAAGGAGAATTGTCCGGTGAGGAACTTTTCTCCAGAGCAAATACCGGAGATGAGAAAGCATTGGAATGTGTGAGAAGTTTTGCCAGAACACTGGCTGTGCTGATCAACAATGCACAGTTCATGTTTGACCCGGACCGCATTGCCATTGGAGGCGGGGTAAGTGAGCAGCCGCTTCTCATTCAGCTGATCAAAGAAGAACTGATAAAGCTGAACAAGGTTTATCCGCATGTAGTTCCGATTCCGGAGATTACTACATGCAAATTCTTTAACGACTCAAACCTGATCGGAGCTCTTTATGTTCATCTCAAATCCAGAGAAGTCAAAATCAACGTGGATAAGGTGCAGGAACTTCTGGATCTTGTCGGGGAGAGAAGAGAAGGACAGTATCTGCGAGATCTTTTTTATTAAGTCATGAATATTTTGACAGAAAAGAATAAAAGCATACAAAATAAGAATAAAAAGATCAGAAAAAAAGACATAGCTTATAGTCGGAATAAGATATGATCTAATCATCAAAGCACGGTGCAAAAAGCAAATCAAAAAAGCAATACAAAAGGAACAAATCAGTTACAGCTTAACCATTAAAGAATAAAAAAGGAGAAAGAGTATGGCTAAGAATCTTGGTTTAGACAAAGACGGCAATCAGAAAGTAATGACCGCCAAAGATTACGCAGGTGACGCAGTTGGACAGTTCGCCCTGAACTCCATCAACAACCTGCAGGGACAGATGTCCTACTACTACATCAACAAAGTTGGAATGTCAGAGGCAACCGCAGGTAATGTACTTCTCATCGCAAAGATTGTAGATGCTTTTACCGACCTGATCATGGGTAAGGTTGTAGAGAACACAAAGAGCAAATATGGTAAGGCAAGACCTTGGATGCTCTGGATGATCATCCCGACAGTCCTTGCAATCATCGGAATGTTCGCCGTTCCGAACATCAGCGGTGGTGCTCTGATGGCATACGGTATCTTTTCCAATATCTTCGCATCTGCAATCTGCTATACCGCAGTCGCTGTTCCATACTACACAATGATCGCATTCAAAACAAAGAGCGATGAAGAGAAAGGTAAGATTGGTACCTTCCGTTCCGCAGTCGGATATGCAGTTGGTGTCAGCCTTGGAATTGGTCTGATCCCGATCACAAACGCGCTCGGCGGCGACAAGAGAGCATGGATCATCTTTGCTTGCATCATGGCAGTGATTTCCGGTATCTGTATGTTCATCGTATTCAAAACTTCCAAAGAGCTCTATGTAGAGTCTTCTGAGGAAAGTGCAGAAGAGGCTTCCGTAGGTATTCTGAAAGGTCTTGGAATTCTTGTAAGAAACAAATACTGGATCAAGATCACCGTTGTTGGTGTTGCAATGAACGTAATGTATGCACTGATTATGGCAGGTCCTCTGTTCTATGCACAGATGGTTCTCGGAAATGACAACTACTACAGCTTAATTAACACCGTAAACATTGTACCTTCCGTTATCGGTTTCGTAACAGTTGGATTCCTGATTCAGAAACTTGGTCTTACAAAGACCGCTGCAACTGCAAGCATCATCGGTATTGTTGGATGTCTTGTTCGTTGTATCTTCCCGGGCAGCCTGATGGTAACCCTGCTTGCCGGTTCTGTTGTAATGTATGCGACCATTCCGCTGATCTCCTGTCTGCCGGCTATGGTTCTGAATACTGCTGAGTACAACATGTACACAAACGGTGTTCGTATCGTTGGTATGACAAATGCTTCCAACAGTTTCGTTGGAAAAATCGGTGGTGGACTTGGTTCCGCATCCATCGGCTGGATTCTTGCAATTGCAGGAGCACAGGCAGCAAAAGGAAATGCAAACGCTATGACAATCGGTGTTTATGCAATGAACATTTATGTTCCGCTTGTGATGTTCGTAATCATGCTGATCCTCCTTCTTACATACAACTATGATAAGAAATATGAAGCACTTCAGAAATCCGGCGGAAAGAAAATCGAGCTTTCTGAGTAATTTGTAATAAAGTGAATTGCGAGAAGATCCTCCTGCAGATCTCAAGGTCTGCAGGGGGATTTTTTTGAATGCCGATAAACAGTCTATCATTTCTAAGGCACAGGTATCAGATCCTATACAGATTCGAAAGTGACAACTTTGACAATTATAGTTCGGATTTCTTGATTTGATTTTTGACATCGTTTATTATAGTGAGTAGAGACTCAATATCATTCACAGCGGCCCCAATAATATGTTTGGGGATAGAAGTGATCATTGAGAATATGTAAAAAGCCGATTGATTAATTATAGAAGAAAGGGTAATCCTGAGGTTTAGACATATGCTGCGATTAGCGATTGTAGACGATGATAAAAATTATCGTATGGAGTTCAAGGCTTTTCTGGATCAGTATGCGAAGGAGACAGGAGAGACTTTTCAGATTGTAGAGTTTAGTGACGGAGACAGTATTCTCCAGAATTACAAATCCGATTATGATATCATTCTCATGGATGTGGAAATGAAGCTCGTGGACGGAATGACTGCGGCGGAGGAGATTCGGCAGGTGGACAGTGAGGTAATCATTGTGTTCATTACCAACATGCCCCAGTATGCCATCAAGGGCTACACGGTGGATGCTCTGGATTATATTCTGAAGCCGGTCAGCTACTATGCTTTTTCCCAGACGATTACGAGAGCACTTGCCCGCAAGGCTCAGCGAAAGAAAAAATATATCGTCGTGAATATCCGGGGAGGAATTCAGAAAATTGATATTAACAAAGTGCGGTACATCGAAGTCATGGATCACGACATGATGATCAACACCATCGACGGAGAAGTGAACTGTAAGGGCTCTATTCGGGAAATGGAGCAGGAACTTATGGAAGATTCCTTTTTCCGGTGCAATAAGGCCTTTCTCATTAATCTTGCCTTTGTGGACGGTGTGCAGAACAATGATGTCTACATCGGTAAGGATGTTGTGGCCGTCAGCCGGGCCAAAAAGAAAGCTCTGATGGACGAACTGAACCGTTATATGTCTTATCTTGGGAGGTGAGTCCTTATGAATTCAAGTACAGTTTCCGTGGATCTTTTGAACACACCGGGAATTTACTATGCAGCGGCTTATATGCTGTCCAGCCTGATCTTTCTCCATGTGGTGCCAAGTAAGAGATCGGAGATTGTAAAGTGGGCAATCTACGTTCCTTTCAGCATTGTTCTCTGTGTATTCATGGCGGTGACAAAAGGACTTCCCATTGCATTGTTTGTGCCGCTTCTTTTGGTGGACGTTGCGTGGATTATTCTGATGTTCTGGCTGATTACGGATCTTAGTTTCCTTGGATGCGTGTATTACACGGCCCGAAGCTTTATTTATGGAGAGTTTGTAGCCGCCCTGAACTGGCAGCTTCTGTATTTTGTAATCACAGCTCTGGGAAAAGAGTACAATCTTCTGACCAGTCTTCTTGTGACAGTTCCGGTATATCTGATTCTTATAGCAACTGCGACATGGATCGAACTGAAAAACCGAAAGCACAGCATGGAACTGGAGGTTAATCCCCTTAAGACTCTGGGAGCGGTTGCCATTGCGCTCATGGTATATGTGTTCAGTAACATCAGTTTTGTTGCAAGAAATACACCGTTCAGTGCCCATTATACTTCGGAGATACTTCTTCTCCGCATGGTTGTGGATACTTCCGGTGTTATAATTCTGTTTCTCTATCACATCGTGTTGACTCAGATGCAGGCAAGCATGGAGGCAAAGACGCTTCAGAATATGCTGGATACCCAGTATGCCAACTACCGGACATCCAGGGACAGCGTGGATCTGATTAATCAGAAATATCATGATCTGAAACATCAGATTGAGATTCTGAGAAGAGAGTCCAACTCTGACGAGAAACTGAAATATCTGGATAAGATGGAACGGGATATTCGACAGTATGAGGCGCAGAACAAGACCGGAAACAACATTCTGGATATTATTCTCACAAGTAAGAGTCTCTCCTGTCAGAGACATCACACGGAACTTACGGTGGTGGCAGATGGTTCCCTCATCGGGTTTATGGATGCCATGGATATCAGTTCCCTGTTTGGAAATGCTCTGGATAATGCCATTGAGAGTGTCCGCAGAATCGAAAATTATTCTGAAAGGCTGATCCATCTGACCATTGTGCAGCAGAAAAGTTTTGTGCACATTACGGTGGAGAATCGGTATGTGGGCGAGATCCGTTTCCGAAACGGTCTCCCTGTGACGACGAAGAGCATGGAAGTCGGTTATCATGGTTTCGGTGTGAAGAGTATTAAAAGTACCGTAGAGAAATACGGCGGGTCTCTTACCGTATCTGCGGATAACGGCTGGTTCCGGCTGAATATTCTGATCGCCAGACCACAACAATAAGAGAGGCATCCGGATTGCAGGAATCCGATTGCGTCAAAAAATGCACTGTTTGCGAAAGGACAGTGCATTTTTCTTTTTTTATGCTATGGTACACATAGAGTAGATTGATAGTTAAAGTTTACCTCAGTCGGGGAGACCCCCATCTTCTATAAGTGGGGGATAACAAATTAGTCTC
>JAUNAE010000381.1 GCA_030527765.1 Eubacteriales bacterium | reverse complement strand
CAAGCGTGTTGTTTTCTGTTGTAATTTCTGCCGTTGTATTGGCTTGGAATGAACATATTCTGCGGTTTTTGTTTGGAAGAGTGGAAGCAGAAGTCATGGGAGCCTGCATTACCTATCTTCGTATTTCTGCTTATTCATATCCGGCATTAGCTGTATACAATGCTGGAGCCGCCATGTATCGAAGCTTTGGCAAAACAAAGATAACCATGAACATTTCCATCATCGCAAATGCGATCAACATTGTTGGAAACTGTATCGGTGTATTCGTATTAAAAGCAGGAGTTGCCGGTGTGGCATGGCCGTCTTTAATTTCAAGATGCTTTACTGCAGTTGCCATTACATATCTTTGTTTTTCGAGAGATAACCCGGTTCATTATATCGGCAGCTGGGTGCTTCGCCTGGAAGGAGATCTTCAGAAAAAGACGCTTCGTATTGCAGTGCCGAATGGTGTGGAAAGCGGAGTGTTTCAGCTTGTGAAAGTGGCTTTATCCAGTATGGTCGCTTTGTTTGGTACTTATCAGATTGCGGCAAACGGTGTTGCCCAGACCATCTGGTCGGTTGCCTCTCTGGTTTGTGTTACCATGGGACCGGTATTCATTACCGTGATTGGACAGTGCATGGGTGCAAACGATGTGGAACAGGCAGAATACTACTTCAGAAAGCTGACAAAGATCACGGTTCTGTTTGCGATTGCATGGAATGTGTTGATCCTTGCACTTACACCGGTTCTGATGCATTTTTACAATATTTCCGAAGAAGCAAAGCATCTGACAATTTTGCTTGTTTTGATTCATAACGTATTCTCAGCGACAGCATTTCCATTCGCAGATCCGCTTGGCAAAGGACTGCGTGCAACCGGTGATGTTCGGTTTACAACCATCATTTCATTATTCACAACCATCGGTGTTCGTCTCGTGTTTTCCTACATTTTTGCCATCGTCATGAATATAGGAGTAATCGGAATCGGATTTGCCATGTGTCTGGACTGGGTGGTTCGAGGAATCATTTACTGGTGGCGTTTTAAGCAAGGTAAATGGAAGACGTTTAAGGTTATTTAAGTAGGGGACGGTATGGTACAAGAAGAAAAATTAAGAACAGAAAATAAAATGGGAACAGATCCAGTATGGTCACTGTTACTTACTATGGCTCTGCCCGTTGTTTTGTCAACAGCCGTGCAGTCTCTATATAATGTGGTGGATGGAATCTTTGTCTCACAGATCAGTGAGACTGCAATGACGGCAATCACATTTGCAAGTCCTTTGGTCACAATTTTGATTGCAATCGGAAGTGGTATTGCGGTAGGTATGAATACTATTCTTTCCCATGGATTAGGTGAGAAGAATCAGACAAAGGTAGATCATGCCGCATCTGCAGCAATCTGGCTGGTCATTGTATTTGGCATCATTTCTGTCATTGCAGCATCGTTGGTGGTTGAACCATATATGAATTTGCAGACAACGGATTCGGCAATTCGAGCAGCTGGTATCCATTATCTGCGTGTATATTTCTTGATGGGAATCGCAACGATGAGCCAGCTTGTATTTGAGCGCATGTTGATTTCTACAGGAAAAACAACATTCAGCATGATATCCCAGGGAGTTGGCGGACTATTGAATATAGTCCTTGATTATGTTCTAATCTTTGGACACTTCAGCTTTCCAGCTTTAGGAATTGCCGGTGCTGCTGTAGCAACCGTTATCAGTCAAATGGTGGCAGCTATCATAGCCCTCACACTGAATATTCGCAAAAATGATGAGATTCATCTTCATCTTTCTTTGCTGCCGGACATACAGACGGTTATAGAACTCTGTAAGCTCGGTCTCCCTACGGCAATTATCTTATCTTTGAACAGTTTTATGATGGTGAATTACAATGCTGTTCTAAATCGTTTTTCCAGTACAGCGGTTGCGGTTTTTGGTGTTTGTTGCCGTGTGACTGGCTTCTGTTATGCAATCATAAATGCTCTGTGCAGCGCAGCAATACCTGTGATTGCATATAATCATGGTGCTAAAAAGAAGGAGAGGATTGATCAGGCAATCCGATACGGATATTTATATGCTGGTATCATGATGATCATTGGAACTGTATTCTGTGTTGGATTTCCGGAAATGTTCCTGCGAATGTTCCATGCGACAGACGAAATGATTAATATTGGAATCTGGGGGATGCGAATGCTGACCTGCTGTTATGTGCTTGTTGCCGTCCGCAATATGAGTAACTGCATCTTACAGGCATTGGGCCACAGCGTAACTGCGATGGCAATTGATCTTTCCAGAAATTACGTTGTATTGATTCCCACAGCGTGGATTCTCTCTTTAACAGGTAATCTGGAAGCTGTCTGGCTTTCCGTTCCTGCGGCAGATATCTTGTCTGCAATCGTTGGATTCTTATTGATGCTGCGTGCCTATCGAAAAGACATTTCTTCTATATTTTGCCATAAAAATACCGACCTCCCAATCGTTAGATTTTTGGTCTAACTTTTGGGGGGCGGTACAGAAGGCAGCTCCTTTCTGTGAGAAGTCGGCGGCTAGTCACCGCCCCTTACTTGATTATTTAATTAGTCTATTACACCGCGAGGGATAGCGTCGATGTTTACATTCTGGTTGCGGTCCGTATTAAAATACGGATAGCGGGCCACTTTGGCGCGGATCTTTTTCTGGCGCATGCCGACATTTCCCCAGATTACGCTAACCTCCTGTCCTTCTTTGGCGAATTCACGCTCGATGGAGCACAGACTGATCATTTCGCGATAGAACCAGGCGTACATTCTTCCGGTGCTGACACCAATCAGATTTCCGTCCGCATTGAATCTTATCAGCCTTATCAGATTGTAGGGGCATTGGAAAATGAAGAGATCGACAGCGGATATCTTATGAAAACAGACGGGCTTCCGGAAAGTAAATATACTTTCTTTCCTTTGTTCCGGGACAAGCTCATGGTAATTGTCAATGCGGACAAAGGGAGAGAAATCAAGGAACCGCTGACTGAAGATTTCTTTGCGGATAAAACTATGATTTCAACTTCAGATACGTACTATATGGGTGCTATCAATAAGATTCTGGGAAAAAGCGGGCTGCTCCCGAACCGAATCAAGGAGGAATACCGGCAAAGAAAAGAGATGCGCTTACAGCGGATCAGCAGAGAACATTGATTAATACTGTGAAAGGACTTCCTCCGTATCTCTTTGTCATGATCGGCCTGTATGCAGGACTTAGAAGAGAAAAAATTCTCGGTTTACAGTGGGACTGTGTATTTCTGGATGCACCTACTCCTTATATTTCGGTAAGGCGTGCATGGCGCTCCTTGGAAAAAGGAAGAATTGAAGTCACCTCAAGAAATGTAAAGATTGAACAATTCACGATACCGTGATATAATCAAATTGAAAGGATGGTGATGAAAGATGCCACGTTATCAAGATTCTATGGAATTATAATTAGAATGTATTTTTTACAAAGTGAGCATAATCCACCACATATACATGCAATTTATAATGAGGATGTTGCAGCAATTGATTTTTTGACGGGCCAAGTACTTGAGGGATATCTTCCTAACAAGGCAATGGATATGGTTCAAGAATGGATAGCTCTACACAAAGATGAGTTTCAGCATATCTGGGAAACTCAGGAGTTTAAATCTATTTCTCCATTGGAGTAAGGAGGGAGCAATATGTTTCACAAAATCAGAAATGTAGCAGCTACAGAAAACTTCATATTAGTTGTTCAATTTTCGGAAGGTATCACAAAAAAATATGATTTAACACAATTATT
>JAUNAE010000380.1 GCA_030527765.1 Eubacteriales bacterium | reverse complement strand
CAACCTGCGAGGCAATGATAAACAATAAAAATAAATTAAAAGAAGTGCTGAAGTGGGAAGACAGTCGTATTTTGACAGTATGCGCATCCTTGTATCTTCATGCAGATCGAAGTGTGGATGGCAGTCGCATAGAATACTGTAAGAAACAAATTAAGTCAAATGCAAGCATCTTTTCCGAAATCAGAGGAATGGCGCTGTCCGTTATCACATGTATGATAGACATTCGCGGAGGGGAACCACAGCATTTCGAACAGCTGATGACAGCATATAAGACACTGAGGAAGGAGTTTCATTCCAGCCCGCTTCTTGCCATAGGAGCAGAAATCCTGGCGGAAAATTTTGAACCCGCTCAGTATGCAGCTGTTACCGAGAAGGCAAAGAAGTTATATAAGATTATGCAGAAGAATCATCCATTTGTCACCGGATCCGATGACTATCTGATGTGTATTCTGCTTGCGCAGGCCGAGAGGGATGAGACAATCATTGGCAATGAAGTAGAAGACTGCTTTACAGAATTGAAAAAACTGGGCATGAAGGGTGGAAGTAATGCCCTGCAAAGCGTGAGTTGTGCACTGGCTCTTTATGACGAATCTGTAGAAAGCAAGAGTCAAAAAGTCGTGTCTTTATATAACGAGATCAGAGATCACCACATGAAATATGATAAGACCTATGGACTTCCGATGTTGGCAGTGCTGAGTCAGCTGGATGTAACTACTGAAGAGATCTGTTCTGATTTGGCTGATACAAATGAGTGGTTGAAAAAGCAAAAGGGATTCGGACTGCTCATGGGCGAATCTACCCGTATGATGTATGCAGCACTTCTGGTGTCCCAGAGTTATTCTAAGGATCAAAATGCATCTGCGTCCGTTGCAAGCAGTGTCCTTGCGGCAATGATCGCAGAGCAGCTTGCCATAGTGGCTTGTATTGCCGCAACAAGCTCTGCAAGTGCTGCAAATAGTTCTAATTAACCAAATCAAGCAGGCAGCGAAGCGGATTGAGAATATCCGTTTGACTATGATGGAATAGAATTGAAAAGACATTCACGATACATGTGGATGTCTTTTTTTATTTCCTATGCCGGAAAAAAGTGATACAATACAACGACGGAGGAAAAAATATGCAAAATGACATCTTTGAAACCATGCCCGTCCGAAAGGCTTATATGAAAATGGCACTTCCGGTTGTGCTGAGCATGGTAGTAACTTTGATCTACAATTTGGTAGATACTTACTTTATCGCAAAAACCGGCAACACTAATCTTGTCGCCGGAGTATCCCTTGGAGCCCCGATTTTCACACTGATGATCGCCCTGGGAGATATCCTGGGATTAGGAGGAAGTTCCGTAATTTCCCGATTATTCGGAGAACAGAAGGTGGAGGATGGAAAACGTCTCAGTGTTTTCTGCTTTTACGGAGCACTCTTGGGTGGAATTGTTGTAACTTTGATTCTGCTTGGTTTTCGAACTCCGATTCTGCATGTTCTTGGTACAGATCAGGATACGGTATATTATACTTCACAATATTATACTTACATTGCTCTTGGAGCTCCTTTCCTGATTCTGAATTTTACCCCATCCAACATTTTGAGATCTGAAGGTCTGGCTATGGAATCCATGATCGGTTCCATTTCCGGAGCTGTAATCAACATGATTCTCGATCCGGTATTCATCTTTGTACTGGGGATGGGAGCAGGAGGTGCTGCAATAGCAACCGTTATCGGTTATATCTGTGGAGATCTCTATTTCACCTGGGTTCTTGTGAAGAAGAGCCAAAAGCTCTCCGTGAATCCAAAACTGCTGAAAATCTCTGCTGCAGAGCTGGGAGCCATCTTTGCCATCGGTTTCCCGGCATCGATCACGAACATTATGCAGAGTATCGGAATGACACTCACAAACCGCTTTCTGTTCACCTATGGAAATGACAAGATTGCAGTGATGGGAATCGTCATGAAAATCAATATGATTGCAGTGCTGATTCTGGTAGGATTTGCATTCGGAGGTCAGGCCCTTGTGGGATACAATTACGGATCACACAATCACAGACGATTCCATGAGATTGTGTTATTCTCCTATAAGTTTGAGATTGGGCTTGCCCTTGTTATCAGTACAGTTCTGGCAGTATTGGCCCCGGTGATTGTCAAAGGATTTTTGAAGGATTCAACCCTGGTGCAGACAGGTACGGAGATGCTCCGTTTCCAGCTTCTTGGAATGATTTTTGTAGCGGTTGTCCTCATTTCTACCTGTGTCTTTCAGGCAACAGGAAAGGCTCTTGGCGCACTGATTCTCTCGGCCAGCCGACAGGGCGTGATTTTTGCCTTAGTATTGGTCGCAGTTTCTAGGATCGTAGGATATCATGGAATCATAGCAGCTCAGGCGATCTCTGATTTCATTACCGCAATTATTGCAATTCTGCTGTATCGTGGAATGCATTTTGAGAAAGAGTAATAAATAAAATTGAAAATCTTCTCAAATTCTTCTGGCATTTCTGCGAGGGAGTGATATAATGGAAGATCCCAGTAGTTTGCAGATGAATTTGGAGGTGTAGTATGGAACCACTTTATTTATCGATTCAGCAGAAAGAAACCGGCCGCAACATCAAGTCACTGCTCGCAAGCCGCGGATACACTGTCAAAGATATTCAGGGAGCCATGGGCTTTGAAAATCCTCAGGCCATCTACAAGTGGCTGTCAGGAAAATCTCTTCCCAGCTTAGACAATATGGTGATTCTGAGCAGATTATTAAATACAAGTATTGAAGACATCCTCGTCGTTGACGGGGATGTTTTTTTTACAAAAGTCAAACGGATATTTGCAAGAGAATCCTCATGAAATAGTCAATAGAAAGTTTTTAAACCTACAGTTGAATGACAATTCTTCCAAATCGAGGTAAACTAATCCTACAAAGCAAACAACAAAGAACTACAGGGAGCCCGAAATCCCTTTTATAAGAAGAGAGGAGTATGAATTCCTATGAAAATGACATCCGCTTATGCCAATAAAATGCTGAGAAACCTTGATGAGAGCAAGCAGTTCTGGAGGAACAAAGAGGATTCCTCCTGCACTTATGTAGCAGCGATTAACGAAGAACCGGTGATTCCGGAGTATGATTACTCAGAGGTTGCTGCCAAGATCGCCGAGATTGATGAGAAAATTGTCATGATCAAACATGCCTTAAACCTGTCCAATGCAAATGCACAGATTCCGGTGGGAGATGGAGTGCTTAGCGTGGATATGATTCTTATCAAAATGTCACAGCTGAATCGCAGAAAGGGAATTCTGGAGCAGATGAGAGGACGGCTTCCGAAAGCTCGTCTTGCACAGCGCTATGGAACACCGAAAACCGCGGTACCGGAATATCTGTACATCAATTATGACCTGGCAACGGTAGAAAGGGATTACGTCAGTGTCTCTGAGAAACTCATGGAGCTTCAGATGGCATTAGATCACTACAACCAGACCGTCTCCTTTGACGTAAATCTGTAGAAGGAATATTATTTTCCGTAACTTTCCTTGCAAATTACTCCGCTTTTATTTCACATGTATGGGTTAAAGTTCATTGTAAATGATTATTTCTTATCTGTTATATTTTATCAGTGATTGTGAATGGTGAGAAATTATCTGGGAGGATTCATATTTGGAAGTACTTTGCAGAAAACCTGCGGCCAGCCGCGGTGCGGAGGTATCCGGTTACATGCACCATAAAAAAAGCGAGATCCATCTTGGTAAAGAGGATCTCGCTCCTTTTTTGGTGCATATCGGGAACTGTTTGTCTGACGTTCC
>JAUNAE010000379.1 GCA_030527765.1 Eubacteriales bacterium | reverse complement strand
AAACTCTCGCAGAGACAGGATCCGCAAGGAGAAATTGGGATTGGACAATATCAGGGTAAACGAACACGAATTCCAGGCTAAGTCTCGCAGAGTTTTGCATGAATTGGGGAGGATTACAAATGAAGAGAAATGCAAGGATGTTGTGCCTTGGACTTGGCGCAGCAATTTTGACACTTACTGCAGGAACTGTGATGGCAGTACAGGCAGCAGAAGGATTTGATCCAAGGGACACATCCCTTACGATTGGCGGAAATACCTATACTTTCCCGGATACGGTGGAACATTTGCAGGAAGCCGGACTGGAATTTAATGTTCCGGGAGGTGCAAGCAGCGATAAATATTACATGGTGGACGCAAAGGACGCAAATGAAGTAAGATTTATCTTATATGTAGAGAAATGCGACGGAGACATGTATGCAACCGGGTTCCGTGTGAAAGCTTCCGATGCAGAAGATGCGATCGCAGGCGGCGTTTCTCTGGATGATACAAAAGCCAAAACACTGAAAAAACAATTGGAATCCCTGGAAAAACAAGAGGGATATCAAAACATAAAAATTGAAAAAGACGAGTACACTGTTTTCACAATGAATATCAACCAGCAGTGGTCTTTCGATATTGATGGTAAACATATTTCGGAAGTATACTTCAAGGAAAGTCTGCTCAGCAGTTATGGTACCGAATATACAAATGCCGGAGCTACAACTTCTGAAGTGCCGGAGGATCTGTCGGACGATGAATTTGTTCTTAACGGTGTAAGATATGACATCAATTCAACCATGCAGGATTTGCTGGACAATGGATGGAAAATGACTGCAGCTGATTTGAAAGAAGCAGAATCTGCACTGCAGCCAAATCATTATACGCTTGGTGGAGTCTATCTCTACAATGGAGACAGCATGATTTGTGCCGGTGCATTCAATACCACACCACAGATCAAAACGATCTTAGGCAGCAGCATCGGCAGCATTGAGGTACGCAAAGAGTGGAACTCAGACATTCACTTCGCAAATGGCCTGACACTGGGATCCTCCGTGAAAGACTTCGAAAGTGCTTATGGAAAACCATTCGATGATACATTCAAACTGGAAAGCGGCCAGAAATTTACAGTCGCGTACGCAAAAGATAAGAGCGTGTACGGAATTGAAATGGAGAAACGTTAGGGACGGGGCTTTTGGCACGCTATGAGAAACATTAGAGAGGCCGGAAGTGCAGCGGTGAGAACGGAGAGCTGATATAGACGTATTGTGTGAATAGAATATAGTGGGAAGAAGACCGCATCGGGAGACCGATGTGGTTGTTTTTTGTTGGGAAATCAAGGGTAGAATTGTAATTCGCATCTTATTTTGGTATCCGCTAATATTGTTAATTGATATAATGGTTATGAGATGAAATTATTGTAAGGCTTTGAATTCAGTTTCTCTATAATGTTTAAGATAAGACAGCATGTTTTATGAATTTATCTGGAATGAGGAACTGATGAGTATCTGTTTAAACGCACCGGACTGAAATTGAGGAGAGCATGGTATGAAAAAGAGGATAATTTCGTTATTGTTGTGTGTGAGTTTGGGATGTATTCCAGTAAATGTTGCTGCGGAAAATGATAGAGTTATCGCACTAGAAAAAGAAAATGAGGATTTAAAACAGCAGGTAACCAGCTTAGAGAACAAATTAAGTGTTGCGCAGAAGTTCTTGAAAATTATAGGAAGGGATAATTTGGTTGGTTCGACTACAATTCCCAGTGGATCAATGGAACCGACAGTTATGAAAGGAGATTCGATATCCTACGACGTATCATATTATGCATTTGATAACGTGGAGAGATATGATGTTGTGCTGTTTAACTTACCGGATGATGAATCTCAGTTGTATTTAGAAAGGGTTATAGGTCTTCCGGGGGAAACGGTAGAGATCAGGCAAGGAAAGGTTTATATTGACGGGGCAGACGAACCTCTTGAGGATTCTTTCATTAATGGTGAACCGGTAGGTGACTTTGGCCCATATGAGGTGCCGGAGAATAGTTACTTTATGCTAGGGGATAATCGACAGAATTCTAAGGACTCCAGATACTGGAACAATAAATTTGTAAAGTTCGATCTTATTTTGGGGAAAATGATTGAGAACTAAGATGCCATGTGTCCGGCAAGGGTGAAAAATGATCTGGCACTAAAGCTTACAGTAAGTAATTCTAACAAAATGAAAATAGAAACTACTTATGAATGACAAAAGGGAGACAGAAGGTGTGTGAGTATCACAAACTTTTCTGTATCCCTTTGTGTGGGTTATGGCAGCGTTTTATCGGATGGCCTGATTCATTTTCTTTACTTTTATCCGAACGGATAAATAGATGATCCCCCAGATGATGAGAAAGCCGACAACAAAAATAACCGAGAAGGTGAGGATGCGCTTCACTGGCAGCCAGCCATTGAGTAAGTAAATACCTAGATAGTCAATGTACAGCACAGCCATTTGAATTAGTGCTGCAAAAGCTTTGGGCAGAGTTTCGATCTGATATACCACGGAAATACCTGCGGCGATAAATGCCATAAAAGTGATGGAGAAGATTCCAAGTACTGCCTGATTCACTGTAAGATTATCCATTACACCGGCTCTCTGAAGACACAGCCAGACAATGGCCATGATTACCGGGCCTAACCAGGCGAACAGTGCACCGCGAATAAAAAAATCTTTTACATACTGCTTCATAATCCATACCTCCTTTTCAATTCTGCAAAGCATCTTCTGGAGATGCATTCCGTGTAACCGCTTCCGAAAACTGCATCTACTGCACCGGATAACTGTACCTTGAATTTGACGATTTGATCCATGTTTCCGATGGCTGATTTACTGATTCGCTCAAAGTTTTCCGGAAGAAGTTCCTCTAACTCGTATAGTTTTCTGCGCACTGTATAGCGCTGTTTGTCACGGCATATGGCGAATGTTTTTTCTCTTTCCACAGCGAAGCACTCGATATCCGTCAACGCCAGAATGATGATTTCATCTTCACGATATCCCGGCAGTCGATCAGGGGTTACCTCTTGACTTACCAGACGTTCGATTTCATTGATCAGCGGTGTTCGTCTGTGGACAGTGGCTATCACTTCTTCTGAAGCATTCGGGTCAATTTTTAACTTGAAAATCATTTTTCTCACCTCCGATGAAATTATGATAGCACTCCTTTTTCTGTGTGTCATAATAAAATGGCAAGCGGTAGGATTTTGACGGTAAACGGTAATGTGTATCTGTTTTCTTGTAATGTGTGTATGAGATACGTTATATAAAACGAGAGGGGCAGGAAAGACCTGCTCCTCTCGTTCTTTGACAAAGTAAGTAATCTGCTGGCTCTGCTCGTACCATTTTCTACATCGGAAGGGTTTCGGTATGTTCAAATTCGTTAACTATCCTTGTTGAATGATCTCTTCAACTTTCTGCTCCGGCATTTCCACAAATTCGGCGATATCTGATACAGACCAACCTTTTTTATAAAGTTTTCTTATACTATCCAAATTTTTGCTTGCGATAGCGCGCTGTTCGCCGATCTCAATTCCTCTCTGCTCGCCGATCTCAATTCCTCTCTGCTCACCTTGCTGTTCAGCTTCTTCTCGCTGAACTTCGATGTCTGTTTTGTAGTCGTATTCTGTCATCAGCATATTTTCTACCTCGCTTCCTCTTCGTCGAAGATATTCTGTCAGAATGCCATTGTTCATACATTCCTGTATAGCACGTTTGTACGGCTCTTTATAGCCATTCTTCTGGTATTTTCGTATTGTATCGATAAACTGTCCGTACT
>JAUNAE010000033.1:8049-19732 GCA_030527765.1 Eubacteriales bacterium | reverse complement strand
AGGTGTGGTGTGGAGCAAAAGTGTGCAACTTGTTATTGCAATTTTGGAAAAAATACAAAAACAAATCATCGGAAAGAGAGGAAACATACATGAGTGAAATTCTTGTAACCAGCGCAACCTTAAGAGCAAAAGCAGAGGAATTAAACGGACTGAACGAGCAGTTCAAGAGCGCAGTCAACACCCTGACCCAGGAAGAGCAGACTTTAAGAGGTCAGTACGAAGGTGAAGCAAGTGATGCATTCCACGCAGCATTCACCAAAGACACCACCCAGATGAACAACTTCTACAATGCCATCGCACAGTATGTGGCAAAGCTCGAGCAGATCGCAGCAGCATATGAGAAGGCAGAGCAGGCAAACGTACAGACAGCAACAACAAGAAATTATTAATAAAAGTCCCGTGGTGCGGCGATGCAGACGTCGTGCTGGCACGTAAGGATGCATCGACATAGCACGGGCAAACCTGTATGAGGAAAAAAGCTGCGGAGCAAAGCGACGAAGCGATTTCCGAATACCAGGTGGCGATTGCGGGAGCGTGAAACGCGGAGCAATCGACTTTTATTAGTAGAATCAACGCAGTCATTCATGGTGCGGCGAGATCGACTTTTATCAGTTTAACAATACAAGAAAAATTATCTGATTTACAAAGAAAAGAAAGTGAGGACAAACATATGGCAGCAGGTATCTTAAAGGTAACACCGGAGCAGTTACAGTCAACAGCAGCAAGTTTTGAGGGACACGGCACAGAGGTCAACAACCTGACACAGCAGATGACCGCCCTGGTAACAGGATTAAGCGGACAGGTATGGACAGGCGAGGCAGCTACCGCATATGTAAACAAGTTCAACCAGCTTCAGGATGACATGCAGCGCATCTACAAGATGATCAAAGAGCATTCCACAGATCTGATCGAGATGGCACAGCAGTACAGCAATGCGGAGCAGACCAGTGTAGAGCTGGCAAACAGCCTTTCCGGAGATGTCATCGTATAATAGATTCGGAAGAAAAGGGAGACACAGAAGATGATGATGGAAGTCAAGACAGATTCGCTGCTGAGGCAGGCGGAGCAGATGAGAAAGACCGCCGGCAGTTATCACGGCAGAATAGAGAATTTGGAGAGCTGTATGAACTGGATGAGACAGCAGGAAACCCAGGAGATGGAAGTGCTGTATCATGTCCTTGAACGCAGCAGACGAGATCTTGAAGAACAGCAGCATCAGATGCGTTCTCTGGCTGAGGGACTCCAGAGGGTCTGTGAGTTATACAAAAATACAGAGGACAAGATCGTGGGAAACAGCAGGGGGATAAGAATTGTCGGATATAAGATTCAGAGAATGAATCTGAAGGGAATTCGAAGCAGTTTGGAACATCTTGGATTTGTGATCGGAAAGCAGTGAAGGAGGCAGCAATGGCAGGTAGTGCAAGCGAAATTCAACTGAATTACGCCAGAGCGATAGAACAGGCAGAAACTCTTACGGAAATTGCACAGAATATGAGAAATAAGGCTGGGCAGGATCTGGAAGAGTGTCTGGCAGACATAGCCGGAATCTGGAAGAGTGAAAATGCTGCAGCCTATTTCAAAAAAGGGGAGATTATCAAAGAAGAAATTCTGCAGAATGCCAATCAGATCGAGAAGGCAGCAGAGATGATACGCCAGATCGCCGCAAAGATGAGAGATGCAGAGCTGGCAGCCTTAAAAACGGCGGAGACAAGGGAATACGCCTGAAAAGCAGAGTAGAAAAAGGAGGAAACATCCATGAGTGAAATTCTTGTAACCAGTGCAACTTTAAGAGCAAAAGCAGAGGAATTAAACGGACTGAATGAGCAGTTCAAGAGTGCAGTAAATACCCTGACTCAGGAAGAGCAGACCTTAAGAGGACAGTACGAAGGTGAAGCAAGTGATGCATTCCACGCAGCATTCACCAAAGACACCACCCAGATGAACAACTTCTACAATGCCATCGCACAGTATGTGGCAAAGCTCGAGCAGATCGCAGCAGCATATGAGAAGGCAGAGCAGGCAAACGTACAGACAGCAACAACAAGAAATTATTAATAAAAGTCCCGTGGTGCGGCGATGCAGACGTCGTGCTGGCACGTAAGGATGCATCGACATAGCACGGGCAAACCTGTATGAGGAAAAAAGCTGCGGAGCAAAGCGACGAAGCGATTTCCGAATACCAGGTGGCGATTGCGGGAGCGTGAAACGCGGAGCAATCGACTTTTATTAAAATCAAGTCAGTCGCCCCGTGGTGCGGAGCAATCGACTTTTATTAGCATCACTCATTCGTCCCGTGGTGCGGAGCAATCGACTTTTATCAGTTTAACAATACAAGAAAAATTATCTGATTTATAACGGAAGGAAAGCGAGGATAAACATATGGCAGCAGGTATCTTAAAGGTTACACCGGAGCAGCTGCAGTCAACAGCAGCAAGTTTTGAAGGACACGGAACAGAGGTCAACAACCTGACTCAGCAGATGACCGCACTGGTAACAGGCTTAAGCGGACAGGTATGGACAGGTGAGGCAGCTACCGCATATGTAAACAAGTTCAATCAGCTTCAGGATGACATGCAGCGCATCTACAAGATGATCAAAGAGCATTCCACAGATCTGATCGAGATGGCACAGCAGTACAGCAGCGCAGAGCAGACCAGTGTAGAGCTGGCAAACAGCCTCTCCGGAGATGTCATCGTCTAAAAGAAGACAGGATAAGCAAGTGAAAAGAAACTGAAATCGCAGCACCGGAGATCATATATTACAGAGGAGGCAAGAAAGGCCGATACCGATATATGATTCTCGGTACTGCAATTTTTTTGTAGATTTTTTTGCCGGGAGGCATTTACGGAAGAAAAACTAATATTTCAAAATTTTATCCGTAAAATAAGCTTCTGAAAAGCCTGACTCAGGCAGTTTGGAAGAATTTCAGGCTGATTTTACGGTAAAATACCCAGGATATACTTTATACTTCCGTAAAATCGAGATTCAGCGAGAAAAATGCCGCTTAAAAAGCTCAGAAAAGCTGAAAATTACGGAAGTTCAGGTATGAAAGCCAGATATTTTCCGTAAACGATAGTTTACATAAAGATACAAAGATAAAGATGAACACATAAAGGGGTACAGAGAGGAAAAGGAAATGGAAAGAGCAAAAAAGAACATGAAAAAAATGCTGGTGATGGTACTGCTTCTGACAGCACTGTTCACGATCGGTGCATCAGCAAAAGCTTCAGCAGCAAAGAAAGTAGGTACACCAAGAGTCACATCTGTAAAATATGCCTATACACCAAAGGGAGTCACCGGTGCCTATTACAGATTAAGCTGGACAAAAGTGCGTGGAGCGGACGGCTATCAGTACAGCTACGGAATCAAGGAAAATCGTTATGACAGTTATTATGATCGTAAAGTAACTACCAAAAAAACAAGTGCTGTCAGAGGATGGGGAATCTACGAGGTAGTACGTGTACGTGCAAGAGCTTACAAAATAGTAAATGGCAAAAAGAAGTTCGGTAAGTGGAGCAAATATTATTATTTGAGATATTAAGAGATCATACAAAAAACAGAAAATAATGCAAAAAGAGCCAGGTGTTGGAGTGGAGTGAACACCTGGCTCTCTTTTAACGAAGATATTTCGCACGGTTTGCAGCAGTATTAGGATACTTTTTTACGGTAGAACGTTTTGTGGATCCAACCTGTTTCTTCAGGATCCTGGAAAAGGATCGCTTACTGATACGCTTTCCGGTGACAGACAGATACATTGGGTCTTTGGCGGAAATTACTTTATAGTAGGAGATTCCTGCTACCACACCATCACCGTTCAGATCGTATCCTTTGTAGGTGCTGTCATCATAGGTGTAGAGAATAGCGGAGACTTTGCCTTTGGAAAGCTTGAAATAATAGCGGTCCATGCCGCTGGTCCCGCCGTGGAAGGCACAGTAGACACCTTTTTTTCTGTAATAGGAAAAGCCGTCCATCATATTTCCGAGAAATACGACATTTCCTTTTTTGTAGGTATATAACAGATAGAAGCCGTCAGCGTGAGTATTGTAATTAGCTCCGGAATAGATCAAAAGCTCCGGGACAGAGTTTTTGTCGACATACACGAGTGCAAATTCACACTTCTGCATATCCACAATCGTACGTGAATCAGGCCAGTTGAATGTGGACTGCGACAGAAAATTTCGATATGCGCTGAGTGCTTTAGAACGTGCAGAGGCAGCCAGTGCCGTCTGAGGGATCAGCATCAGCAAAAGAAGAGTGAGAAAAAGTGTCCTTTTTAACTGTTTCATAATAATTTCTCCTTCCTTTTTATTCATGGTTATATCTGAATTAACAGATGGTATGTTTAGTTTTATAGTAGCACCGGCAGCAGGAAAACGCAAAAAGAACTTCCGCTCATCTGGCAAATATGCCGTTCATCAAATTTTTACCGTAAAAACAAAAAGAATATAGTATAATCAAACTAAACGTATATGTTCTGCTGGTGCAGAACCCTACTAAGTATGAAAGTCGATTCCTCCGCTGCATTGCAGCTCTCGGAATCGCCGCCGGTATTCGCAATCCGGCCTGATCGGCCTACTTGCTCATACCGTCTTGCCCGTCCAATGTCTGAGCATCTGCTCGAGTAAACTCGACATCTGCTCAGCCGCTGTCCGGGACTTTCACAGTAAAGAACAACAAAGAAGCAATTAGTAGAAAGAGGTGGCAATATGAAAGTAGGGATCACAGAAGGATTAATGTTAATGCCGGCAACCGTATTTTTGATCTTGGTGGGAGTGGCAGCCGGCTATCTGGCAGCAACGACAACAAGAAAGAAGGGATACAGATATTTTGCAGCCTGGTGGATCATCGGAATGATTTTCCCGATTATTACCATTATCGTAGCTTTAGTGCTGCCAAATAAGAAAGAGAAAAACTGAGAGACGAAAACAGTCATTCATCCTGCAAATATGCATTTCATCCAATTTATTACAAATATACAAATAGTTGTAGTATAGTGTAGACAAGTTAAAAAACAGAAAAACACAGAAATGAATCATCAGAAAGAGAGGAAACATACATGAGTGAAATTCTTGTAACCAGTGCAACTTTAAGAGCAAAAGCAGAGGAATTAAACGGACTGAATGAGCAGTTCAAGAGTGCAGTAAATACCCTGACTCAGGAAGAGCAGACCTTAAGAGGACAGTACGAAGGTGAAGCAAGTGATGCATTCCACGCAGCATTCACCAAAGACACCACCCAGATGAACAACTTCTACAATGCCATCGCACAGTATGTGGCAAAGCTCGAGCAGATCGCAGCAGCATATGAGAAGGCAGAGCAGGCAAACGTACAGACAGCAACAACAAGAAATTACTAAGGAAACACTGATTTCATCAGTATTTCCTTAGCACCTTCGGTGGATCGCACGGATTTGCAAAGGAAAATGTTGCTACGCAACGCAAATCCGGCGGTAGAAACGCTTTGATCAGCGTTTCTAATAAGTCCCGTGGTGCAGTGGTGTGGCGATTGCGGGAGCGTGAAACGCGGAGCAATCGACTTTTATTAGAATTAACTCATTCGACTTTTATTAGCATCACTCATTCATCCCGTGGTGCGGCGAGATCGATTTTTATCAGTTTAACAATACAAGAAAAATTATCTGATTTACAAAGAAAAGAAAGCGAGGACAAACATATGGCAGCAGGTATCTTAAAGGTAACACCGGAGCAGTTACAGTCAACAGCAGCAAGTTTTGAGGGACACGGCACAGAGGTCAACAACCTGACACAGCAGATGACCGCCCTGGTAACAGGATTAAGCGGACAGGTATGGACAGGCGAGGCAGCTACCGCATACGTAAACAAGTTCAACCAGCTTCAGGATGACATGCAGCGTATCTACAAGATGATCAAAGAGCATTCCACCGATCTGATCGAGATGGCACAGCAGTACAGCAATGCAGAGCAGACCAGCGTAGAGCTGGCAAACAGCCTCTCCGGAGATGTCATCGTATAAAATAAACATACAAAACTGCAAGCGTAAAGGAGAACAGAAAGCATGAGAAAGACATTCATCGCTGTCGGTGCAGCTGTCTGCAGTATGGCACTTGCATTTGGCATGACCGGCGGAATCACAAATAATCAGTACAGAGTATTCGCAGCAGATGAGACAGAAGCAGAAACTTTAAATTTCCTGGATATGTCAGACGAAGAATTCGAGGCATATCAGTCAGAGATGAAAGAGGAGAGTGACCGACTTTGGAATGCTTATGAGAATGCAGCAAATGCAGCAGATGAGCGCAACGAAGACGGAAAGATCGTCTATACGATTGGTGATCTGAAGATCACTTATGCAGGAGATATCGAAGTACAGTCCATCCTGCAGGAAGAAGAAAAGACCATCGTACTCTACGATATGGAAAACAGAGAGGAGTTTCTCTCAGTGGCTGTGTATGACAAGACAGTCAATGAAACTGCACATGAGACCATCATGAGCAAGGAGCATGTTCATACGGATGAAGCAGACAATGAATACTACAGTGCAGAGTCTGCTGACGGAGCTATCCGCTACATTACTTATACGGATGCAGAGAACGGTGAGTTCATTCTGATCAATACGACCGGCAGCTTCAAACCGGACATGATCGAGATCAGTAAATAACCAGTAAACAGGAGACGAAGGAGAAGGAAAACGATGGCGGAGAGATTTATGAAAAAAGCAGTAACCAGATGTATGGTTATTCTGATGCTTTTGCTGACGGTAGTGGGTGTAAAAAGACCTGAAAAAATCTATGCAGCAGGAGTGAGTGAGGCAGTGACCTTAAAGAAAGACGGAAGCTGGGTGACCCAGCAGGTACCGGAGCAGACGTCAGAAAACTTCTGGTATAAAGTCGAGATCCCATCTGTGGGTAATCTGAACATTAAGGTAGAAAATGCTCTGGAACGCGGCCTTAAATGGAATCTTTACACAGAAGATCTCGGCAAAGTTGCTTCAAATAGCTATTATTATTTAGCTGGCGGAGAGACTGGCCGTAAGACATATGCTCTGTCACCGGGAAGATATTATCTCAATGTGTATGTAGATAACCGGGAAAAGAGTGGAAAATTCAAGGTTAGTGCAGCGTTTGCAGCGTTCAAAGGTCTGGAGGATCAGAAAGCAGTTTCTTTTGTTTCACCACAGGTATATACGGTCGGCAAAACTGTCAGAGGAGCAATTACCCATACAGAAAAAGAAGACTGGTATAGATTTTCTGTATCCGAAGAAGGAGAATACACAGTAAATGTTGTGACAGAGAATATTGACGTGATTGACATGATCGGGGGGAGACCGTTTGAAGTCAACCTGAACGATTCATCCAATGTCCGGATGTCATATTCGAATTACTGGCCGGGAGATACGCTGAAAATTACACGGAAACTGACACCGGGAACCTATTATATAAATATTAAAATTAGGCTGATTTGAAAAAATCAGCAAATACGCGAAAAAGTCAGTGTGTATCAGCAAAATCGGCATTTTTGAACCTGTGAATAAGTGGACAAAAATGGTGATAAAATGGAATTACTAGTCACAAGCTAGTCACAAATGAAAAGCTGCCCGGTGGATCAGATCCCATCAGGCAGCTTTATTTTTTCAATTTCACTTCTCAATTCGTCCACGGTTCTGTGGCCATAAATCCCATTAGTTATATCAGCCTGGAAGCTGTGTCCGAGCAATCGCTTACGATCATTCTCGTTTACTTTGTATTTTTCGCATAAGGTAGAGAAAGTATGTCTGCAGTCATGTGGAGTGTGTGGATCAATACCAAGTCTCACCAGAACTGCACGCATGGATACGCGTACTTGGGCACTTGTCTTGATGATGAATTTGCCATCAATGGTGCGCTTCTGGACCAGAGGGAATATACTGGAGTGAATCGGTACGATTCTGTTCTTGCTGGCAGCAGTTTTCACACCTCCACGAAAATAACCTTCGGATAGATTCACTTCAAGACCTGCATAAGCTGATATCCGGAAACCGGAGTAACACATGATCAGAATGAGAGCAACTGCATCATCGCCCTGATGCTGCCAGAGCTTGCGAAGATCTTCCTCGGTAAAAGGTTCGCCATGCGCATCGCCTTCGGCATTTGGCATTACAAGATACTGAGCATAATTCCTGTCACAAAGCTCTCGCGGTTCTGCAAACCGATACATCTGCTTGAACAGGGATAGGATGATTTCAATACTGGCTTGCTTCAGCGGGCAGGTATTCAGGACAGACTGCAGCTCTTCCAGAGTGATCGAACGGAATGCCCGATCATGAAGAATGGCTGTATTCTTGAATGCTGCCATGCATGAGTATCGGGCAGAAGAGGAAAGTTTCTTGGAAGCCTTCTCTCCGAATTTCCAGTCGAAGAACTGCTCATATACATCTGCAAAGGTTGGTTCATTCGCAGCAGAAGAGTGATTGCTCATTCTGTGATCACGAAGCAGTCGTTTGCAAAACGAGTCGAGATCCGCATCGGATACAGCCATGTATTGCTGTAGTAGGATCTCATCTCCGGGGTGGTAGGTTCCTGCATGATATGACGATAACACGGCAAATCCTACATACCAGTCATCCACATAGCACAGGGCTTTCGGACGGATGTAATGACCGGATTGATCACATTCGGTCGCAGGTGGATGTACTGCATAAGGCCTGGAACGATTTTTGCCAAGGTATCTGATGGATCCGTACCCGTTCGGGAGTACAGGATATTTTTTGCGTTTAGCCATCCGTATTCCTCCTATGAAATCCAATAGAAAAACAAGGTGATCAGTATGGAAAAAGAAATACATGCATTCTCTATAATAGCAATCGGGGAAGATACCAATCGAAACAGATTTCTGTTGTATTTTGATACTGCCTGGGATTGCTGGTTCTTTCCAAACTTCAAAACGATAGAACATGAAAATGAGAGAAACATCATGCGTAAATTATCAGAATTGCTGAAGATGTCGTATGAAAACATTCATCTGCATTTCGTTGCGAATCGTATACATGAAAAGTATTCGGAAAGAGATCATATTGATAAACTATACAGACACAGTCTGTATTCATGCCGGATAAAGCTCATTCCCACAGTAATGCAGGAGCATGAATTCATCATCGAGAATCAGAGATACCGATGGATGACCATAGCAGATATGGAGCGGGATGAGACAATCATGGCGAAAAACAAAGATGTAGTTGAATTCGTCAAAGAAAAAATATCATAAGAGAGAAAAATATATACAGATGCCGGAAGAATTGATATAATAAGTATGGTTTCATAGACCAATCATCCTATACCGGCAACGGTAGGCTGGAAGCTCTGGTGCGCCAACACCGGGGCTTCTTGTTTTTTTTCTCGGATACAATGTAATCAGTTAGAGATCATCTAGGTGATTTTCCAAAATGGTCATTTATTTTACAATTGATTTGAGAGTTCGATAATATTTCAATGCAGCTGACTTTGGCATTGCATTGGTCACGCGTAGTATAATATTTTTGTGGCGGAAGACATACATGTTGGTAGAATCATCGTTATATATCACTTGATAGAGCTGAAGAAATGCACGACGGCCAGCTGCATCGTAAGCATCTGCAAACACTTCAACAGTACAATATTTGTTGTAACGTTTGTCATAGAAATCAGTCTTAGATTTATAATCATTGACCTCGCCGACTAAACTGTCGTTTTTGCCTTTTTTGTAATCTTTGATTTTATGAATCTTGAATGACTTTTTAAATTCTGTAACGATTTGCTTCGAAGTAACTTTTTTTGCCTTGTAGGTCTTGGCAGCACCTGCAGTTGTCGGTATAGACAGAAGCAAAACAAATACGAGTAACAGAGAAAACAATCTTACTTTCTTTTTCATAGCTAGTTCTCCTTTCATAACAATAATATTGGATGTAAAAAATAACTATATCTAGTTCTACGCATCACCTCCATATTTATAAAAATATTCACCAGAGCAGCAGATCAATTGGTATGATCAGATGTCCCTGCGAAGCTGAACAACCTTACCTACCACCTTGATCGGAAGCTCCAGAACCTCTTCCTTTGTAAAATCCATCGGATCCACAGCCTGGTTGATCGGGATCAGGCGAATACCATCAGCATATCTTCGGATTCGCTTAACAGTCCCCTCATCCCCATTAACAGTAACGACAACAATATCCCCATCGTCCCATGCAGCACTCTTATCGATAATAATGAGATCGCCGTCCATGATCTTTGGCTCCATGCTCTGCCCGACAACATGCATAGCGAAGACCTCGCTGCGAGGATTCTTCCTGTAATCTATATACCCCTCGATGTTATCAGCGGAAAAGAGTGGCACTCCAGCTGCGACTCTACCTACGATTGGTATTTGATAATCACCAAGAGATATTTGCTCGGCAAGATGAGGAACATCAGTGTCATCCCAGCCCATTAAATCTGCAGGAGTGGTTTCTAATGCTTTTGCCAGAGGCTCAAGTATTGTAGTGGGCAAGCTTTCAATATCACCATTCTCATATCTATATATAGTTGCTCGGGACTTGTTTATTCGCTCTGCCAATTCATCAACGCTGAGATTGAGGAATATGCGCCGGGCCTTTATTCTATTTCCAATTAGACTACCCATGTTTACACCTCCTTTATGCAAAATAATATCATGTATTTCGCAAATATGCAACGAAAATAGAAAAAATATTCGCAGAAATGAGAAAAAACAATTGACATGAATAAGGTTGAATGATATTGTAATGTTAGTCGCAGATATGCGACAAGGAGGTGATGATAATGGTTGATGTAAACAAATTAAGAGAAAAAATAGGAAGCTGTGGGATGAACATCACAGAAATGGCTGAGAAAGTGGGAATTGATAAAGCAACTTTTTATAGAAAATTATCTGCTAACGGAGCAACATTTAGCATCAAAGAGGTTGATGCTATGGCGAGAGTCCTTAAAATGGATAAAAACGAAGTGAATAAGATTTTTTTTACTCAATATGTCGCAGATGTGCGACGGTGAGATAAAAGCAATACGAAGGAGGAGAAACATGGAGATCAGTAAAGTCAGAATCTCCGTCAGCCAGGCTGCAAAGATCCTTGGAGTGTACCCAGATACGGTACGCTACATGCTCCGGAAGGAAATGAGCCTGGCTCCGGAGAAGAAAACGTTCAATATCGGCCAGGCCAGACCGGCGAAAGCACAAAACTCAAAGCGGGTGAAATATCGCTACGATGTTTACTTGCCGAAAGTACTCGCTTACATCGGGATCGAGAGTGTAGAGGAGCTGCCTGAAGAACTGAGAAAGATGCTCAACTGAAAGGAGACAAGATGAAAGCAAGAGATGTTCTGATGAAAAGTGGGGAAATTTTTGACGGAAATAAAATCAGCGAACTTGCGGATTATATCATCGACAAGTTCGCAGAAGAGCGCCTGAGTAGAGACGAAGCAATAGAAGTGCTGGAATACACAAAAGAGATAACAGGAGAATATGCGATTGTTCAGAAAAAAGATTAAAGATTCTTCTGTAACATCTCTTGTAACGTATAGGAAATGGAATGCAGTTCCTGATCTTTGGTGGCATATTTAGGAACCGGCATAGCGATCCCGGCTTTGAGATCGATTGTTTGTTGTTCTGAGTACTTTTTTGAACCGGAATAGTACTCGTATGTGAAAGTGATTGGACGAGTGATTGCTTCATAT
>JAUNAE010000033.1:0-8039 GCA_030527765.1 Eubacteriales bacterium | reverse complement strand
TTTGAGATTGCAAATTTTTGATTGCCCTGGAGCTAATACGCATTTGGAAAGACTTTTCAAATAATCAGTAGTAAGAGTATTCCCATAACAATTTGAAAAGTCAAAATCGTAATCAAACCTTGTAAAGCAAGCCGATGAATTTCCGAAATTGCGAATAACAAACAGAAACATTGGAGAGCCAGGATTTATTTCCGCACCATATATACCGATAGAGGCTTTCGTGGATGCCTCAATCATTTTCGAATTTTGTTTGACGGTAACAATAGAAATGACGATAGCAACGACACTGGTTAGTAGAGAAACTAGTATTCCAATGATTTGAACAACATTAGTAACCGACATTTCGGAAAAAATATTACTGAGAGTCATAGTACACATCCTTCCTTGCTAGATAAGCAAAACAATATTGGCAAGAAAAGGATACGGTGAAGAATGATGAAAGTCAAATAGAAAAAGGAGGAAACAAGATGAAGATGACAGTGGAAGATGTTTTCAACCTGCAGATCTTCGGAGAAGACCGCGGGCTGGTGAACGATCTGACAGAAATCAAGATCGTGGAGATGACAAGGAAGACGGAAGTGAGTAAACAGATGAATGTGATCGCTGCAGGTAAGTGGACTGATCCGGAGATCCAGAAGCATATGAGAATGGAAATCGAATCCTTCGTATGGAAGATGGATAACACGGTATGGATCCGCAAGAAATAATTTGGCAGCAGGAGAGAAGGAGTAAAACCATGGGAAAGATTATTAAGGTAGACGCAAATGGAAATGTCAGCACACATGAATAGCTGGAGGGCAAGGACTATAGAGCGCAGAACAAGTACATCTGCAGACTGATCGGAAATGGATGCACAACGTATGAACATGTACTTCCAAGAAAACTGTATGGAGATATCAAGATTCCAAAACCGACATACGGAAGCATGAAGAAAGAGGATGCAGGAAAATACGTAAGCATGTTGGTCGATGAAGAAGGAGTATTCCGGGAGCTGAGACGAAACTACGTAGCATCAGAACTGTATGTGGGCTTCATCTATGGCGATGTGCTTTTCGTAGGCGAAAGAGTGGATGAAGATGGTGAAATGGATTTTTGCTCTATAGAACCGGATACGTTGAATTATCTGCAGAAAGTCCTGGAATTCATGGGAGACAGATATAAGGATGCAATGGCAGCAGGCAGATAAACAGAGAAAGGAAGGATGAATGAGATGAAAGAGAAGATAAGCGGAATGATCCTGATCACAGTGGCAAGCATAGTGGTACTGGTGTGCAGCTTCACATTGCTATGGAGACACACATTGCTGCCGATCGAGGATGTTCTGGTGAATATGTTCATCATCTATGCAGTGGCAGCTATGCTGTATAAGATGATCGTAACGATGCGAGAAGTGAGATATGAGAGAGAGAGACAGCATTGGAGACATCTGGCAGAACGGAGACGGCAGCAGGAGAAAAGAGAACTGGAAGCGAAATACGGACCAATCTTCGGTGAGAGGTTACCGGGAACCAACCTGTATGAATGCCTTGATCCGGACAGAATGCAGCAGATAGATCTGATTGAATACAAAAAACAGGAGGCTGTGCATGGATGATGTTATAGATCCGGTGAACGGAGTGGAAGAGACAGATGAGATGATCAGCAGGATGCTGTCGGATGCCAGGAATATGGAGGCAAGGAAAGCATTTCATGCAGAGAACCTTGATCTGACAAAGATAGCAGATATCTATAGAGGCAATCGGAAGATAGAGCTATTCAGGGACACTTCGGGGAAATGCTGGTATGAAACATGGTTCGTGTCAAAGGAGGGGGAGGTCGTATCAGAATATGACTACCTGTTCAAATCAAAAGAGAACTTTTACAGAAAGCACGGAATAGAGATATGAGACGATTTAAAAGAAAAAGAAAGAGAAATAAGCCCAGCCGGCATATGCCGAAGAAAGAAATGGCAATGAAAAAGGCGGGCACATGCAATACCCGCCAGATCCTCGCAATGATGAGCGAAGAAAAGATAATAAAACCTCTTTGATTATAGCATTGCGGGAGTGGAAAAGTCAAGAAAACAGAGGGTTTCATGCCCTCTGTTGGCACTTGATAAAGCTATTAACTATAGGGACTGGATGAGATGCTATGACGAAGAGGAAGAAGACATATCTCCGTGGGGGAGACATCATAGATGTAGAGGAGTTCCATGACGGTTCATACGGAGCACCAGGGAAGAACAGACAGAAGAAGAGGAACATCACACCGGAGCAGATGAGACTGGTGAATGCCAGGAACAGGGCAAGGAAATGCAGATTGCTGATGTTGGAGTACTTTGATCAGAGTGATCTGTTCATGACATTGACCTATCAGGTGGAGAACAGGACGGAGGATATGAAGGCGGCAGTGAAGGATTTTCAGAACATGATGAAGAGAATCAGGAAAGAATATGCAAAGAGAGGGAAGCAGCTGTACTGGATCCGGAATATAGAATGCGGGACCAGAGGAGCGTGGCATATTCATCTGCTGATCAATGAGATCGGAGATACTGCCAGCCTGATCCAGAAAGCATGGACGAAGGGTGGAGTGTGGAGCGTATCGATCAGGAATTCCCAATACTCAGACATCGACTTCACGCGTCTGGCAAGCTACATGACGAAGGACAAATATACGAGAGAACCGAAAAAGGACGGGAAGCCGGGGAAAACCAGGATCAGAGAGGCAAGCTACAGCAGAAGCAGGAACATGGTGCTTCCGGAGCCGAAGGAAGATAAGCTGATCCGTTGGAAAGGAGAACCGAAGCCGAAGAAAGGTTATTACATCTCATCGATCTATGAGGGAATCAATCCGGTTACGGGCTATAAATACCGCCGATATACGATGATCAGTCTTTCAGCTAAGGAAAAGGACGAGGAAGAGCGAGAACGAGATCGAAAACGGTGGCGAAGGAAGCGAAAGAAGAAGAGTCGAACAAAAACCGAACACAGCTAAAAAGGGCACCTGCGCGAAAGCGAAATGAAATATATCACGAGAAATCTATTGTAAGCCATGATGGTGCGCAAAAGGGGCCGGGCAACCGGCTCCGGAAAGGAGAAACATGGGAACAGCGAGAAAGAAACCGAAATACAGAAATGTCCTGGTTACAGGAGCAAAGCTCAAGCCTCCGAAATATCCGGGGGACAACATGGACTGGCTGAGAGAGAAATATCAGCCGGGAGATACTGTGATGGTCAGAAAAGGACTGGAAGAATGTGAGGATATGGGAGAGACGAAAAAGACAAAACAGCAGATCTGGGCATTGTACACAGTGATCAAGGCATATAGATGGCATCTGCTCTGCCAGAGCAAGACCGGCTACATGGAGAGCTTCATCTGGAGCGATGTCATGGGGATGAAAAGAGCATAAGGAACAATCAGCATAAAGGAGGGAAACATGTTCAGAGAAATTAACAAGAAAGATGTACTGTTCAACATCGTTGCGGGCGAAGGTCAGGTAATTGCTATTGATCCGGATCCGGAAGCAGAAGAAGGATTCAGAGTGGTAAATGTTGCGAAGCAGATTGAAGAACTGCTGGGGAAAGAAGGAAGACGATTCCTTCTGGATGGAGACTTTTACGAATTTACGATGATGGAGAACGGAGAGGCTTCCGTGAATCAGAACGAAGAGACTGCAGAAGATAATAGCCAGGGAGATGAAACACCGGACCCGCAGCAGACAGAGGAAGCTGCACAGGAGACAGGCTGGGTGTCAGAGTGGGCGAAAAAGGCAACCGATGAAACAGACGGAACGGAGCAGCAGGCATCCTCGGAGGAAAAGATGGCAGCAGGTGACGCTGATGAAACAAAGATGCCTGAAGAAAGCAAAAGAACTGGCAGAAGGAGAAGACCGATCGATGCCGGAGAGGTGATCGCATTGAAAAACGCAGGGTGGAGCGTAAAAACGATCGCAGAAGAACTGGGAGTAACGGAACAGACTGTTTATAACCATCTGAAAAAGATACAGGATTAGGAGGCCGGGAAGATGATGAGCTTCGAAGAGTTTGCAGGAAGACTGGAAAAGGATGTCAAGGCATTCATGAACGGTGAAAATGTAACAGTAAAAAGAAAAGATGTAGAACTGAATGGGAGCCCGAGAAAATTACTGGTAGTGAACTGGAGCGGGAGTGGAAACGGGATCAGTGTTGACCTGGAGATGCTTTATTCGAAATTACTTCCGAATGCCGATTATATGAAGGTGGCATTTAAGGTAATAACAAAGGTTCACTCTTTCATGACATATGGAGAAAAGCTCAAAACGGATTTCATGAAAGATTACAGCCAGGTGAAGATAATGCTGAATGTAGAAGTGATCAATGCAGAAAGAAACAAGATGAAGCTCGCACAGATCACACATACAGACATGATGGATATGGCATTTATTTACGGTGTCGAGATGGATGTGGGAGAAGGAACTGCCAAAATACGTATCAAGGACGAATTGCTCAGAAAATGGGGGATCTCAAAACAGCAGCTTCATGATGATGCAATGGCGAATACAGCAAGAATGCATCCGCTGGAATTGGAAGAACTGGAAAACATGATTGCCAGAACGTTGGGGATGGAGGATGTTATATTCCCTAAAAGCAAAAACAATGTCTATGTTGCAACGAATTCGGAATATAAAGCAGGTGCAGTGACAGTGTTTTATCCGATGGTAATGGATATGATCTGCGAGAGCGTTAGAGGAGATTGCATTGTAATTCCATCATCTGTCCACGAAATGCTGATCATGCCGGATGATGGAAACAGGACGATGGAAGAAATCAGAAATATGCTCGCAGAGGCAAATGCGAAGAATGTTCCGGAGGGAGAGGTGCTGTCCGACAATATATTCCGATACAGCCGGGAAAGACATTCTTTTGAAATGATAGATGAAGGAGGAGCAGGGGATAAATCATGAAGACGATCAGACTGCTGAGATTCATGGGATTTGCAGAGATGCTGCAGTATCTGGAAGGCAGAAAGCTGGTGAACAATACTGTGTGGCGGGAAAACCATAGCAGAACCAGCTCCGTTGGTTTCTGCTTCTTCGAAGACACAGAAGAAGAGACACCGGAAGAACGGTTAGACTATCTGAGAGGTGTTGTACATCTGGAAGTGGTAGCGGTGTTCCAGGCAAATAAAAATGATCTGAAAAAGGGGATAGGAAAATACAGAGATCCGGAAAAAGATGATGCTCTTAGTGTGATGCAGCTCTGGAGTCCAACGCAGAGCCAGGTCAAAGAAGAGTACAGTGCGAAAATGTACTCAAAGGATAATTTCTATCTTCTGAAATTGGGATGGATCAAAGACCCGCTCAAAGATGAAATAGAGTGGATCTGGAGCAGAGGAATGCCGATCAGTGTGGAGAAGGCATTCTCCAGAGTGATGGAAGAAAGAGGAATGTCAGTATACGAAGAATATATCCGGAGAAGATGAGACGGAATAAGAAAAAAGGAGAAAGAAACATGAAAACCAAAGTATATAGATGCTGCATCTGTGGAAAGCATCAGGCGGGTTATGGAAACAATCCATGGCCGGTAAACACAGATACAGATGCAAGATGCTGCGACATTTGCAATTTCGAAGTGGTGATACCGGAAAGAATAAAGATGCATCACGAAAAAGTGAATGAGAGGAGGGCAGGAGATGAGAAATAAAGATGAGAGACTACGGATGGAAGGAATGGCACAGGCTTATCGAATCGTGAAAAAGTCTGGAGTCGATGGCCTGGAGGCAGAAATGAAGATGAGAAACATCACCGGTCTTCCGTGCGCAGTGAGCAAGAAAGCATTGGATGAGTGCGTGGAAAACATCAAGAACAATGTGGTTGATACCTTTACGATCCTGACAGTATATGTCCTGCATAACAAGTGGGGATTCGGCAAGCAGAGAATGCAGAGATTCATCGATGATATGAACTTCCAGGCGGGATGCCTGGAAGAGGATTATATCACATGGGGTGACCTGCAGAAAGTGATGGCAGAAGAGTGCGGGATGGATCTGAGAATACGAAAAAATGATAAGGATGTAAAGGCGGGATGATATGAGCGAATTCTTCGGACGGATAAAAGGAAAAAACAAGACTGATACGAAGATGCTGGTAAAGGCCAGGAACAACGAGGTGATGGAGCTCTGCAGATCCGGTTTAACAAGAGAACAGATAGCAGAGAGATATGGACTGCATGAATCGACCGTGCAGAAGATCTGTAATGAAAATGGAATCTATTTCAGCGGGAACAAGGGAGAAAAGGGCGGAAACGGAATAAGATCAGCCTGGACACCGGACGATGTGATTGAGTGGGCAGTTATTACAAATCGTCTCAAGAGGAAAGCAGATCGGATTGCAGTCCCTACTCCGGAACAGGCAGAAATGATGATCAGTAATGCAGCAGGGGGAAGATAACAGAATATGAGTGACAAAAAAAGAATCTATATATCCGGATCGATATCGAAAAATCCGAAGGCTGCAAAGGTACGCTTCGGAGAAGCAGAAGAAAAATTAAAGGCAGCAGGATATGATGTGATCAATCCACAGAAGATGGATTTGATCCTGGGAGAGAACGCACAGTATGAGGAGTACATGAGAGCCAGCATGCTGCTCCTGTCGATGTGCGATGGTATCTACATGATTTACGGATGGCAGGAAAGCAAAGGAGCGAGAGCCGAACTGGAATATGCCATTGCAACTGGAAAATATATCATGTACGGCGGTACAGGGGAAGATATTTATTGAATCAAGAGGAGTAGATGTTCGATATGTTGCTGATGATATTGGTATTTCTGGCAGGAGTAGTTCTTGGAGCATTTGGGATGATCTGTTATGCACTGTCAGAAGCAGAGAAGGATGAAAAAAATGATTGATGAACAGGAGGGTGAATAATGGACTATAGCAAAATAACGCATATGGAATATTTGAAGAAGAAATCAGAGATGACCAAAATCTGCGGCGGGAGAGAAATCTGTGCTTACGCGAACTGCGGTAGATGTCCGCTGTCTAACAACGGTCAGTACACCTGTATTGAACTGCTCGATCCGGAGAAGGCTTTTAGAATCGTGATGGACTGGCAGAAGCCAGTGGACTGGGAGAATGTTCCGGTAGATACAAAGATTCTCATTAGTAATAACCGGGAGATTTGGCACAAAAGACACTTTGCAAAGTATGAGAACGGAGTTGTGTATGCGTGGAGTGCTGGAGCAACTAGTTGGAGCAGCAGTTATAATAATAACATTTCCGCTTGGAAATATGCAAAACTTGCAGAGGTGGAAGAGTGAAGATTGGTCTGATAGATGTAGACGGACATAGATATCCGAATATTCCGCTTATGAAATTGTCTGCATGGCATAGGCAGCAGGGAGATACAGTAGAATGGTATTCTCAAATGTTCTCAGGACATTTAGATGCGGTGTATATGAGTAAAGTGTTCTCATTTACTCAAGATTATTACGGGATCATAGACGCTGATAACATTATTCGAGGCGGAACAGGGTATTGCATCGAATTGGTAGATGGGAAAGAAGTTTATAGAAAAGAAAAAGATCATAAACTACCAGCGGAAATAGAACACATATATCCAGACTATTCACTTTATCCGGAACGCACGAAAGATACAGCATTTGGATTTCTCAGCAGAGGTTGTCCGAGACAATGCAATTTCGGCCATGTAGCAGCAAAGGAAGGATGTCAAAGTAAAAAGGTTGCTGATTTGTCAGAGTTTTTCGATGGGACGAAAAGAAATATAAATTTGTGTGATCCGAATATCTTAGCTTGTAACGAATGGGAAGATCTATTGGGGCAACTGGTAGAATCTAAAGCATACATTGATTTCAACCAGGGAATAGATGTTCGTCTGGCTACAGCTGAAAAGATAGACTATCTAAACAGAATGAAAATCAAAAGGATTCATTTAGCCTGGGATAATCCGAAACAAGATCTAGCAGAGCATTTTAAGAGATTTTCAGAGCTGTATAGGCACAAGCATGAAAGCAGTAAAGAAGTGTTTGTCCTTACAAATTTCAACAGTACGTTAGAAGAAGAT
>JAUNAE010000378.1 GCA_030527765.1 Eubacteriales bacterium | reverse complement strand
TGTATAAGATTTTGAAGGATACTCTGGATTATCTGGAAGAGAATCCGAAGGAAATCGATGAAACAACAAGAACGGCTTACGATTACTATAAAGAACTTCATGACCGAAGAACAGGAGGAAGCATCCAATGACAAAAGAGCTTGAGATGGCCCGTCTTGCCTGCCGGGCCCTGGATGACAAAAAAGGAACAGATATTAAAGTCATTGATATCCATGAGGTATCTGTGATTGCAGACTACTTTGTCATCGCCAGCGGAAGCAACCAGAGTCAGGTACAGGCGATGGCAGATAATGTAGAAGAGCAGCTTGGTAGAGCAGGCTTTGAGCCTCTTCAGGTAGAAGGTTCCAGGAATTCCACATGGATTCTTCTGGACTACGGCGATGTGATTGTACATGTCTTTGACGAGGAAAACCGTCTGTTTTATGATTTGGAAAGAATCTGGAGAGATGGAAAAGAAATCGAAATCGCAGAATTTTTAGACTAAAATAAAAGGAAGGTTCCAAATGAACGGAACCTTCCTTTTTTTGTACGAATATCTGTCAGAAGAATCGGAAAACACCGAATACCTTGCCGAGAATCTCTAACTGATCCTTGACGATAATCGGCTCCATAGTATCATTCTCCGGCTGAAGACGGATGGTATCTCCCTCCTGGTAAAAGCGTTTCACAGTTGCGGAATCATCCAGAAGTGCAACGACAATGTCTCCATTATGAGCAGTTGCCTGCTGCTGTACAAGCACCTGGTCTCCGTCAAGGATTCCGGCATTGATCATACTGTCACCTTTGACTTTGAGCATGAAGCACTTCTCATTCGGCATATGCTCGGAGGGAATCGGATAATAATTCTCAATATTCTCTACTGCAAGGATCGGCTGTCCTGCAGCGACAGTGCCAACCAGAGGCACATTGACAACCTCGCGGCGTACGAGATTGAAGTTCTCATCGATGATCTCGATGGCACGGGGTTTGGTGGCATCACGGCGAATATAGCCGTTCTTTTCCAAAGATTCCAGGTGTGCATGAACGGAAGAGGTGGATTTGAGATTGACAGCTTCGCAAATTTCACGAACGGAAGGCGGAAAGCCCCGGTTCAGTATCTCGTTCTTTAAGTAATCAAGAATCTCCTGCTGTTTCTTGCTGATTCGACCATAAGTCATAATATTGTCCTGCTGCAGAAATTACGTGCAGCTTTTCCTTTCTTTAAAATATAGGATTCCTTTGCCGGCTGCTTACGTGGACGGATTCCATCACGCTGTTGTCACCATCTGAATTTTGCGTGTAACAGCATCCGATTGAAGTTAATTCTTTGTTTTTACATTGTACCACAAAATCACAAAAAGTACAAACAGATATTCGGAAAGTACGTTCGCAGAATCTGCTGCAGTTCGCAATGTGAACAGTCAGGAAACGGCTCCCTGGAAAAGCTCCAAAAGGCCCCGGGACTTTACAATAAATAGGGAAAATGATACAATACCATATCTAGGGAATTTTGTAACTGTTCATAATCCTGAGCTTTGAAGGGCAGAAACGGGTTATGACATTTTATTGGATATATTTTAAGGAGGTTTTTCTCTTGGCAAGAAAGCCTGCAAAACCAGGATTAATCACGCGGATTGTGCTGTTCATTCGAGGTACGTTTGGACTGAATATCGCAACTGCGGTTATGGGAATCGTTTTGGCCGGAGTACTGGTGAGTGTTGCCTTTTACATGTCAGCACCGAAGATCGAATCCTATCAGGTGACTTCCGGTCCTCTTTCACGAAATGAAACATTTACGGGGCTTGCGATTCATGAGGAGAATGTTGTTTCCTCTAATGCAAGCGGATATATCAATTATTATGCCCGGGAGGGTACCAAGATCAATGCAAACGGTGTAGTTCTTGGAGTGAGTTCCGGACGCCAGACAGAGGTGGAGACAAACGTCAGCCAGGAAGATCTTGCGAAAATCCGTGATGAAATGATGAGTTTTTCCAAGAGCTTCAGTTCCAGCAATTATATTGGAACTTACAGCTTCAAGTATCAGGTGGAAGGCAGTATTCTTCAGTATTCCGGAATCAGCGAGGAAGAGACAACGCCGGATGCGGTGACTGCTTACGATCTGACAGATTCCAACGGCAATCTGCAGTCTATGACAGTGAATACCGATGCGGCTTATGGAAATCAGACGCTGAATAAGGCGGAAAATGACGGTATTGTCCTTTATTCAAAAGACAATTATACAGGCAAAAAGCTGGAGGATCTGACTGGAGAGGATTTTCAGCAGAATTCTTATCACGAGGTGGATCTGAAGACGAATGAGCTTGTTTCCCAGGGACAGGATGTCTACACACTGATTACCGATGAGAGATGGAGTCTTTTGATTCCTCTCAGTGACCGTAAGGCAGCCCGCCTTTCTGATCGAACCGTCATGAGAGTAAAGTTTTTGAAGGATGATATGACTCAGACGGGAGATTTTGAGATCATTGAGGTTGATGGAGCGAAGTACGGAAAAATTGATTTCAACAAAGGTCTTGTCCGATATGCGGCGGATCGTTTTCTCGAGGTGGAACTGGTTACCAATACGGTATCCGGTCTCAGAATTCCGTTGACTTCCATCATTACAAAAGAATTCTATGTGATTCCGGATCAGTTTGCATTCCGTGATTACAGTGGTACGACAAATGAATTTCACAGAGCAACAGGCAGTGTGGAGGATTCTGTTATTAATACGAGAGTGTATGCGTCTGTAGCGGATGAAATTCACAGAGATATTGATGATGAAGATGAGGATATCACTCAGACCTATACACTGTATGTTGAGAAGAGTGCTTTCAAGGAAGGGGATGTGCTTGTATCCCAGGATGGAAATTCCCAGTTCACGGTAGGTGAGACGGAGAGTCTGGAGGGAGTTTACTGTATCAACCAGGGATATGCTGTGTTCTGTCGTATTGAGGTGCTGGATCAGAATGAGGAATATGCGGTTGTATCCCGGTACACAAGCTACGGAGTGTCCAAATATGACCGAATTGTCCGCAACGCAGACAAAGTAAAAGAAGAAGACATTCTTTATTAAGCAATTTGAGTCGGGACATAAGGAATTCGTTACCGGGTGACGCCTTATGTCATGGAAAGGAGCATGGTTATGATTTCTGAGAATCTTGCGGAAGTACGTAATAAAATTGAAAATGCATGCAGAATTGCAGGCAGAGACCCGAAAGAGGTGACTCTGATTGCAGTAAGTAAGACAAAACCGATTCCGGATCTCGAGGAGGCCTATGAGGCCGGTGCCAGAGAGTACGGGGAAAACAAAGTGCAGGAGATTATGGACAAATACGAGCAGCTGCCACAGGATATTCACTGGCATATGATCGGTCACCTCCAGCGCAATAAGGTGAAATACATTGTAGATAAAGTGGCGATGATTCACTCCGTTGATTCTTTGAGACTGGCAGAGACCATTGAGCAGGAAGCTGCCAAAAAGAACGTAACAGTTCCGATTCTCATAGAGGTTAATGTGGCAGAAGAGGAGAGCAAGTTCGGATGTCGTGTGACAGAGGTTGAGAACCTGCTTCGCCAGATTCAGAATTTCTCTCATATTCAGGTGAAGGGACTGATGACAATCGCTCCTTTCGTGGATGATCCGGAAGAGAACAGAGATGTTTTTCGACAATTGAAAAAATTAAGTGTTGACATCGATCAAAAAAACATTGATAATGTTTCTATGAATGTCCTTAGTATGGGTATGACTGGCGATTATGAAGTGGCCATTCAGGAAGGTGCAACGATGGTACGTGTGGGAACAGGTATCTTCGGTG
>JAUNAE010000377.1 GCA_030527765.1 Eubacteriales bacterium | reverse complement strand
AAATTATCGGCTGCCGATTCCAATCGTCTGCCGGTTTCACTTTCCCAGATTCCGATCGATCTGCAGCATGCAGTTGTTGCGATCGAGGATGAACGTTTTTATGAACATAACGGCATAGACGTAAAAGGTATTCTCCGAGCTGCCGCAAAAGCGGTTTCCAGCAGAAGTCTTTCCGAGGGTGCCAGTACAATAACACAGCAGCTGTTGAAAAACAACGTCTTTACCGGATGGACCACTGAATCAACCTGGCTGGAACGTATCACTCGAAAACTTCAGGAACAGTACCTTGCGGTTCAGATCGAGAAAAAAATTGATAAAAATGTTATTTTGGAAAATTATCTGAATACGATTAACCTTGGTGCCGGCTGTTACGGTGTTCAGGCCGCTTCTCAGCAATACTTCAACAAGGATGTTTCACAGCTCACCTTATCGGAATGTGTTACACTTGCCGGTATTACTCAGAACCCGACACGTTTCAATCCAATTCAGAACCCCGAAGAAAATGCAAAACGACGCAAAGAAGTTCTTCAACATATGTTTGACCAGGGATACATCGACAAGACTCAGTATGACGAAGTATTACAGGATGATGTTTATTCCCGAATTCAGTCTGCACAGACTGTAATTTCACAGGAAACCAACACAGTTTATTCTTATTATGAAGATGAATTGATTGATCAGGTTATCAAAGATCTGATGAACATCAAAGGTTATACCAAAACACAGGCAACAAACATGGTATACAGCGGTGGATTATCCATCTACAGTACACAGGATGCTGCCATTCAGCAGATTCTCGATGAAGAATATGCAAACGAAGCAAACTTCCCTGCAAATGTTCAATTTGAATTGGAATACGCTTTATCTGTTACATCTCCTGAAGGAGAACAGATCAACTACAGCAAAGAAATGCTGGCTACGTATTTCAGAAATACCGATCCTACCTTTGACCTCTTATTCCAGACGCCTCAGGAAGGACAGGCTTATGTCGACCAGTATAAAGCTCATGTACTCGAAGACGGAAGCACTGTAATAGCCGAGCGTGTAAACTTTGCACCGCAGCCTCAGTCTTCCGTAAGTATTATTGATCAGTCTACCGGCCGGGTTCTTGCTCTGGTAGGCGGCCGCGGTGAAAAAACTGCCAGCCTTACCTTAAACCGTGCAACAGACACGACCAGACAGCCGGGTTCAACTTTCAAAATCGTTTCCACCTATGCACCGGCATTAGATGTAGACAATATGACCCTGGCGACAACGTTTATGGATGAAGAATACAATTATCCTGACGGATCTCCGGTAAACAACTATGCAAAAACCTATGGCGGAGAAACAACCATTCGACGTGCCATTCAGGAATCCTGCAACGTTGTTGCCGTAAAATGTCTCGAAGAAGTCACTCCGAAAGTCGGATTAAAATATCTTGACAATTTTGGATTTACTACTTTGGCTCATGGAACGGAATCTGACCGTGATGCCAATGGAAATTTATGGAGTGACGAAAACCTTGCTACTGCTCTCGGCGGTATCACAAATGGTGTTACAAATGTTGAGCTTTGCGCAGCCTATGCATCTATCGCAAATGGCGGTCAGTATATTAAACCTATTTATTATACAAAAATCCTCGATCATAATGGCAACATTCTGATTGAAAATCCATCCACAGCCCGTACAGTTCTGAAGCCTTCTTCCGCATACTTATTGACAAGTGCTATGCAAGGTGTTATCCAGAACGGTACCGGTAAAATGTGTCAGCTTGGTGATATGCCTGTTGCCGGTAAAACCGGTACAACCGAAGAATATAATGACCTTTGGTTCGTCGGCTACACACCATACTATACATGTGCGATCTGGTCCGGTTATGATTACAACGAAAAAATTCCTGAAGACCAGCGTGATTATCACAAAGTCCTCTGGCAAAAAATCATGACCCGACTTCACACCGGACTTCCTGCAATCGATTTCAAGAAACCGGGTACCGTTACAGAAACATATGTATGCCGTGACTCAGGACTGCTTCCATCAAACGGCTGTTCTTCTATCCTTGAAGTATTTGAAACCGGTACAGAACCAACTACTTATTGTTATGGTCATTTCAGTACTTATAACGAAGATGAAGAAATCGATCCGGACAATCCTGATGCTGCTCTGAAAAATCCAACACAGTCAGAAGAGATCGTCATTGATAATGACAATGAAGATAACGGAGAAGTCGTCTACAATCCAGACGATAACTACAACGGAAATACCGAAGATAACGGCGGCGGAAATGAAGACAACGGCGGCGACGGTGGTGGCGATAACAATGGCGGTGAAGCCGGCGGCGGAGATGTGGTTGATCTCGGCGGCTATGACGAAGAATAAAATACAGCCTTTATAAACGTACAAAAGGAGCGATCATATTTGATATGACCGCTCCTTTTTTTACTTTTTCTTTTGCTCTTTATTCAAGCACCATTCTGGCTGCTCCGTATATTCCGGCATCATTTCCCAAAGTTGCCAATACAATTTCTGTATTTTTGCTTGGTTTGAATGCATATTTGTAATAATACTTTTTGATACAATCGATCAGAGGCTGTCCGGCTTTTGAAACACCGCCGCCAACTACAAAAACTTCCGGATCCACAATACATGCACATAATGCGAGCGCACCGCCAAGTTTGTCACAAACTTTCTCAATGACGTCTACTGCAAGTTCATCGCCCTCTTTATAAGCATCCAGAACATCTTTTGCTGTCAGCTTTTCTACTTTGCGAAGCACACTCTCCTTTGCGGATTCAGCCAGTTCTATTTTTGCAACACGTACGATTCCTGTTGCAGAGGCATACTGTTCCAGGCATCCGCGATTTCCGCAATTACAAGCTTCTGTTTCTTCATGATTCATGTTTGCATGTCCAAGTTCACCTGCAGCACCATTAAATCCGGAAACAATTTTCTCGTTCACAATAATACCGCCGCCAACTCCTGTTCCCAGAGTTACCATAACCGCACTGGAAGCGCCAGCTGCAGCACCTTTCCAGTTTTCACCTAAAGCCGCTACATTTGCATCATTTCCGGCTTTTGAAGGCAAACCTGTCAGTTCTTCCATTTCCTTTGCAACAGCTTTGAATCCCCAGTACAGATTAACAGCAACCAGAACTTCTCCTTTGGAATTTACCGGTCCCGGAATGCCGATTCCAACACCTTCCACATCCGTTTTCAAAATCTCTTTCTGATTCATTTTATCTTTGATCGTATCTGCGATGTCCGGAAGAATTGCACTTCCCGCATCTTCTGTTCTGGTTGGAATTTCCCATTTTTCAACCAACGTTCCATCTGTTCGGAACAGTCCACATTTAATTGATGTGCCTCCCACATCAATTCCGAAACAATACTTATCCATGTTACGATTGCCTTTCCCTATTGATATTTTCCTGCATTTTAAGTATTTAAGCAGAGCTTCTGTGATTTACTCTGAAACAATTATTTTTTCTTTGTAATGCTGGCCTGAACACGATTATACAACTCTTCTGCCGCATTGTAGCCCATCTTTTTCTGACGATGGTTAACCGCAGCCGCCTCAACGATAATCGCAAGATTTCGGCCCGGACGGATCGGAAGTGAATGACATACGATTTTATTTCCAAGGTATTCTGTGTATTCACTATTCAGACCCAGACGATCATATTCCTTATCTTTGTCCCACTCTTCCAGTTTAATAACAAGGTCAACCGACTGTGTATCTTTTACACTTTCAACACCAAACAGTGTCTTTACGTCAATAATACCGATTCCTCGAAGTTCAATAAAATGACGTGTAATATCCGGTGCAG
>JAUNAE010000032.1 GCA_030527765.1 Eubacteriales bacterium | reverse complement strand
GAACTGGGTCTCTTCCTCATCCGGTGCTGCACTGTAGTTCGGCACGAACTGGGTCTCTTCATTGTCCGGTTCATCATCGAAATTTGGTTTTACAACCGGTCCGTATTCCGGAACCGGCATCTCATCAAAATTCGGGATATTCATATTGCTTCCGCAATACCTGCAAATATCCGCTCCTGTTTCAGTCATAGCACCACATTTTGGGCAATATTTGCTCATCCACATTCCTCCTGCTTTAGAGTATTTCTTTGTTTCTCAGAGTTATCCCTGCAGCCCTGCTGCCTGGCGAATCATATCCTCAATGACAATGTCATAGATCTCGCCCACCTTGCTGCAGTATTCCAAAATCTTCCATGGCTCATTGGTATGGAAATGGATTTTGACAAGGTCTTCATCTCCTGCTGCAATCAGACTGTTGCCTTCAAAATGTTCTGTAATATAGTCTGCGATTTCATCCTCATCCAGGTCCTTATCTCTTCTGTCAATTAAAAGCTGTGTATCATAACGATATGCAAATGGATCATCCTCTGCATCAATAGACTGTAATCCCATAATTCATTCCTCCTGATGTTGCTGCCCACCTGTAACGGCGGGTGTTGTCGCTTATCTGATTTACATTATATTCCATATCCCGGAAACTTTGTAAATGGCAGTTATTCTAACCGGCCTTTCTTTTTTGCCGGATAAATAGCTGCCACCACAGTATACCATATTTCCTTCGATATCGTTATCCCTTTCGTAAATCTGTCGACTCTTCCGCCAAATTTTCCCAAATGCTTGTCGCATCACCATCGGTTATCACTGACTAGTCATCCGTTAATACCATATTCGGTACGATGGTAATATCTCGTTCAACACTCTTACCTTCCAAAATTTCCATAGATGTACGGTAAGCCAGCTCGGCAAAATCCGGAGTCTGAATTGTCGCATCCAAAATTCCCTTTTCTACCATGTTCCGCCCTGCGATTTCTCCCTCAAAGCCGTCCACACCGATAAACCTCATTTTATTATTCACACGCAGCTGCTGACATGCCAAATAGGCACCGTAAGCCATCTCGTCGTTCAATCCAAAAACAACGGTATCTGCTGTATTATTTACAACCAGATAATCCTTCATTCGAAGTTCCGCCCGATCCCGTATCCAATCTCCATAGTAATAAAAAATCTTATCATCGGAAATCTTTCCATCTATTGCCTTTTGAAAACCTTTTAATCTTTTTTCGGAAATCGGAGAGCCGTCTACTCCTTGAATGACCACCACATTATCCTCATTCTCGTACAGCTGATCCAGAATATAATTTCCCGCCATCTCACCGATGCCTTCATCATCTGTCCGAATGAACGTTGTGTAAGCTTCACTTTCCGGCTCCACCCCAACTACCACGACCGGAATCTCGGAAAATGTATCCTTCAGTACCTCATTTAACGCGTCGCTTCCATCCGGAGAGAGAATCAAAAGATCAATTCCACACTCCATCAAAAGCTGTATATCCTGAATTTGTTTTTCTGTACTTCCTGCAGCATCCTGAAAAATCAGATTCACCTTTGGATTTCCCTCTGCCTTTTCCGCCAGTACCTGTTCAAAATTGTTCAGCCAGGGCTCCATTACATTGATCAGACTCACTCCAATCAGGCATTCATATCCATCTGTCTTGTCCCTGCTCTCACTTCCGCAGCCACTCAAAAACGTCGTACAGATCAAGATAAAACAGCCAAGACTCCATACTATTTTTTTCATTCCCGTCAGTCCTGTTCCTTTAAAAGATTTCTGCGAAATTCAGAAGGAGAAACCCCCTGACTATTTTTGAAAGCAACTGAAAAATAATGTTGATTATTGTATCCAACTCTCTCAGCAATCTGATTCAGTGAAAAATCACGATCCTGCATGAGCCAAATTGCACGTCGAATTCGCAGTGATGTGACAAAGTCCTTAAAAGAAACTCCCAGTTCCTGCTTCATCCTTCGACTCAGATAAGAAGAATTACATCCGATGGCATCTGCGACCTGTGTCAGGTCCAATTCTCTTTCTCCGTAATGCTCATAAATATATTTTCTGGCATCCTGCACAATTGGCCTGCACTCCATAATCTTCTTGCGCTTTTTTTGCATTTCCTGATATGTCTCCGGCAATTTCTCTGCATCACATTTTTCCATTTGTATATAACACTTCTTGTCTGACAGATCATCCAGCTTTTTCTTCAATGTTTCCAGAAATGCTTCCCCTTGATTTGCATCCCTTCCAGCTAATATCACGATGTCTCCACGATGATTCGCAAAAACATATGCCGGATTTTCCATTGGCAAAAGATTTCTGACGAGCTTCTCAACATCATAATCCGGGTTTTTATGATTCTCATCCCTCTCATCGTAGCCCGGCTGTACACTGATTAATACAATCGTTATGTTTTCCGGTATCTTAAGTTCCAGGACATCTGCCTGTTCTTCCCTCATCTCTTTTGTCAGTTTTCCTTCCAGCCACTCATTAAAAAACTTCTTCTGCAGCTGCTGTTTGCTCATTTGTGCCTGCTGCTGTACCAGTTCCAGATAGAGTCTGTACTTGTGAAGTTTAGAAAGTTCCTCCAGAAGATTTTCCAATACGCTTCGAAGTTCCTCCTCCGCAATCGGCTTTAAAAGATAACTGGATACGCCAAGTGCAATTGCCTGTTTTGCATATCCGAATTCATTAAACCCAGATATAATAATCACCTTACACTCCAGTCCCAGTTTTTTTACTTCCTCCAGAAACTGTATTCCTCCCAGTTTCGGCATACAGATATCCACCAAAAGAATATCCGGGCGAAGTCTTCGCGTCTCCTCCAGGGCCTGCACTCCATTTCTGGCTTCCGCACATACCTCAATCGGCATGTTAAAACTCTCCAGGGTAATTCTCAAACCCTGACGTATTTTCGGTTCATCATCCGCAATAAGTACCTTCCACATAACTCCTCCTACTCCATGCGTTTCACCTTTAAGACAGAAATACAGCCGCCTCCCGGGCGTTTTTTCAGGCAAAGACCATATTGCTCACCACATGCTATCTTCACCCGGTCGTTGACAATCAACGTACCGAATGCTTCTGAATCATTTTCGCGCTCCCTGTTCAAAAACAAACCATTTAATTCTTCCAGCCTTCTGTCATCCATTCCGGCCCCATCATCCTCCACCTCAAGTACGATGGTTTGACTGCCTTCCGGATAAATTCGGATCCAGATGCTGCCATGCTCCTTATCCGATTCCTTAATTCCATGATACAAGGCATTTTCTACCAGCGGCTGAAGAGAAAGCTTCAGAATCTCACATTTTGCAATTGACTCATCCAGATCCATCTCATATTCAAACAAATCCTCGTAACGGAATTTCTGAATCTCGAGATAGTTTATTTCCAGTTCCTTTTCCAAGGTAATGTATTCTTTTCCCTGACTCAAACTGACTCTGAAAAAATTAGACAACGCCAAAACGATCTGCACAATATCATCGGCTTTATAGGTTTTGGCCATCCACTGAATGGTATCCAACGTATTATATAGAAAATGCGGCTTTACCTGTTCATGAAGAATTTTCAGTTCAGCTTCTCTCTTGTCCTGCTGTTCCTTATATACCTGCTTCTTCTGCTCGGCTATTTTGTCCACCATAGAGTTAAAAGAGTCTCCCAGCTGGCCGATCTCTCCTTTATAGCAGTTGTCAAAATGAACGAGCAAATCCCCATCCTGTGCTCTCTTCATCAACCTGGACAATCTGGTGATCGGCTTTGTGATCGTCGCAGAAAACACAACGGACACAATCAGCGCACAAATAGCAGTAATGACCGCAATGACCACCGATACAATCTGCACACGAACAACTCCTCCGATGGTTTTTCCCCAGTCATACACCCCCACTGCGATCAGATTGGTGTAGGAGGACCTGGTATAAATCACATTGTATTTTTCTCTTCCAATCTTACATCGGAATTGACCGGCCTCCCCTTCGGTTACCCACTGAGGATTCAGACGATAAACCACTTCATTTTTTGGTGAATACAAAACCTTTCCGCGATCGTTCTGTATATATCCGAATCCTGTCTTTCCCAAACTGATATCCTGCACCAGATTTTGAATACTCTTAATATCAAGGTCAATCAAAATGACACCCAGAGGCTTATGTGTCACAGTGTCCTCGACGGATTTTGCAACGCTGATATAGCTGTCGATACTGTAGTTTTTCCAGCTTTTCAGATTTCGTCCTGCAGGGCTGCTGGTAATCGTCAGCTTTCCATCTGCACGTATTGCATCTTGATACCATTCTTCCCGGCTCAAAGGAATTTTCTGGATACGATAAGAGTCATTGGAAAGATACTGTCCTTTCTCACTGACGATGACAATGTTTAAATACTCATGATATGTATCGGAATACTGGGAGAGAAGCCTTCGCACCAATGTCTCCATCTCCACACGCTTTGCCTGCTCCTTTTGCTCATCAACCTTGAGATATTCCTGTACATCGGGATGATTTCCCAAAACCTCTGTATTATCAGCAACCGACCGAAAAATCAAATCCAGGGATTTCACAACCTGACTCTGAATTTCCATGGTATTTGCAAAGCTGTACTCTTCCATTGAATTTTTATAAATATAATTTCCCGTAAGTGCAATGATAAGTACTACCAGAAGAAGCATGCCACAGTTCAGCATCACCATTTTGGACATCATATATCCCGGTCGAAATCTTTTTTTCCACAGTTTTGCCACAGTATGACCCCTCCCTCTTCCAAAACACCTTCCCAATTATGTCTTTTTGCTTTCAGCGATGCATCTGCCACTCCTCCATCGCATCCATTCTGCCTTGTAGCCCTGTCTAGAGTTAGATATTTCTCACAAAGATAATGATTGTTTCATTATTATTTAGTGCATTTTATACAAATCCTTTTAAAGACATGGTACTGCATTCTATTTCATCTGTCAACCAATTCCCCATCGGTTACAAGAGAGATAAAATAAAATCCAGCAAGTCAAAAAGGGCTGTCACACCCTTTTTCAAGATCAGTGCGACAGCCCCCTGTTTATCTACTCAGTGAAGTTAAAGCATATATTATTCAGCATCGTCTGTAGATCCGCCATATTTCTTAAGCAGGTCCGGTGCGTTTTCCGGTGTTACAATCTCAGATGACAGTGTAATTGTTTTCTCCAGTTCTTTTCCCTCTACCAGGAGCTGATATGCACTTGCAATCGCCTCTGCACCACCGGTTGGGTAAACCTGAGTCATGCTAAGACGTCCGTCCATAACACTGCGAATTCCACCGTCCGGTGTAGGCAGTCCATCAAATCCAACAAAAAGGATATCTCCTTCTCTTCCCGCATTCTTAGCTGCAATATAAGCACCCTCTGCCATAGGATCGTTTAATGCAAGGAACAGATCGATCTCATCATTTGTCTGAAGCATTTCTTCTGCTACTGTAATCGCCTTCTCACGAAGCCAATCTGCGTTATTTACAGCGACAATTTCGATGTTTTCATTCTTCTCAATACCCTGTCGGAAACCATTGTCTCTGTCAATTCCTCCGGAAGTTCCTTCAAGACCCTTGATTTCACAAACTTTTCCGCCATCCGGAAGCAATACGTCTGCTACGTACTCGCCTGCAACGACACCCATATCTACATTGTCCGCACCAATGAACTGTGTATAGCTGTCACCGTTAATCTTTCTGTCCAGAAGTATTACCGGGATTCCTGCATCATAAGCTGCGCTTACTGCATTTGTCAGTGGGGTTGCCTCATTCGGAGAAACGATCAATAAATCAACACCCATCTGAACAAAGTTTTCAATGTCTGCGATCTGTTTGGAATTATCCTGAGCTGCGTCTGCAAATACAACTTCAAATTCCGGATATTCATCTGCTGCCATCTGGATCTGATCATTCATAGCAACACGCCACGGCTCGCCAAGGTTACACTGGGACATACCAATCACAAAGTGATCTTTTTCCTCAGCAGAAGCTGCTACACTGCCTACGGCCAGACCTGAAACAGCAATCGCACTTGTTAACAGGATACAAAACAGTCTCTTCTTCATAAAATCCTTCTTTCTCCGGCATATTGATTATTTATTTTATTATTTCACAAACTGTTACCGGTCAGAATGTGAAACTTATATTTCCATTTTGTAACTATTCCATGCCCTCACGGTTATTGGTTATCAATTCTTTACTTTGTCAGCCTGCATAAATACAGCAATGATAATCAGAAAGCCTTTTACCACAAGCTGCAAATTTGAGTTCACGCCCTTCAAGCCAAGCACATTATCCAGCATTCCAAGAATGAGTGCACCGATCAGTGTTCCCACAACGGTTCCTTTACCACCGGCAAGGCTCGTTCCTCCGATCGCACACGCCGCAACCGCATTCAGCTCGTAGCCCTGACCTTCGTTTGGTCCTCCCTGACTGATTTGTGCTGCATGGACCATTGCCGCAACTGCAGAAAGCATTCCGCATAACATAAATGCATACATCTTTATTCTGTCAACCTTAATACCTGACAGATATGCCGCCTGCCGATTACCGCCAATTGCATACACCTGTCTTCCAAATCTTGTATTGCTCAGCAAAAGCTGGAAGGCAATTAACAGAACAATGAAAATGATGGCCGGTACCGGAACAATCCCCCCAACTCTCATTTGTAAAGTTTCAAATGCCGGAGGAGCCATACCTTCTCCTTTACCGTAAGCAAGCGGAATTCCGATTCCATTCGCCCAGAATCTTGCAAGTCCTCTGGCAATGTTCATAGATGCCAGTGTAACGATAAACGCCTGCAAGTGCAGCTTGGTAATGCAGAGACCATTGAACAATCCAAACAAAGCTCCGATTCCGAGGCTGACAAGCACCGCCGGAACAAATCCAAGTCCACTTTTCACCATCAGATAGGCACATCCCGTGGAGACGAGTCCGACAATCGATCCAACCGAAAGATCAATGTCTCCAAGAATCAGAATCAATGTCATTCCAATAGCGATAATACCGTTTTCTGACACCGCTCTCATTACATTCATCAGGTTTCTGACATCCAGAAATCGGTTCTTTCCGTCTTTGACACAAATAACGGAGGCTACTGCAAAAATCACAATCAGAGCAATGATACTTTGCATCTGTTTCAGCATTGCTTTTGTTTTTTCCTTATTCTCCATTACCTTCACCCCCTCTATTTTGTGGCACTCTGAAGCAGTACTTCCTGAGTTGCTTCCTCTTGTCTGAATTCTCCGGACAATTCTCCCTCACAAAAAGTCACAATTCTGTCAGAAATACCGATTACCTCCGGAAGCTCAGAGGAAATAACGATGATTGCCATTCCCTGCTTTGCAAGATTGTTGATCAATTGATAAACTTCCGCTTTCGCACCAACATCAATACCTCTGGTAGGCTCATCAAGAAGCAGGATCTTGGGATTTGTCATAAGCCAGCGGGAAAGAACAACCTTCTGCTGATTTCCACCGGAAAGAGAACTTGCCAAAGTTTTTGGTCCGGGTGCTTTGATTCGCATAGTATCCATCTGTTCTCCCCAGATTTTCTTCTCTTCTCTTATTCTCATAAAAAACCTTGGGCTGAATTTTTTTAACAGCGGAAGCGACATATTCTCTCCAAGGGATCGCTGCAGCACAAGTCCCGTACCTTTTCGATCCTCTGTTGCAAAAGAGATTCCCTCACGAATCGCATCCGCCGGAGTTTTAATGTGAACGGCCTTTCCTTCTACACAAATTTCTCCCTGTGTCTCTCCGTAATGAACTCCGGCCAGGCACTCAAAAAACTCCGAACGCCCGGACCCTGCCAAACCGGCGATTCCGAGAACTTCACCGTGACGCACATAAAGCGAAATATTTTTCAGAGAACGTCTGAAGCTTCCTGCCGGAGGTGCGTAGGTAAGGTTTTTAACTTCCAGTGCAATGTCACCTTTTTCTGTTGGCTCCTTGGGATATTGCTCGCTCATATCCCTGCCAACCATCATCTTGATGATTTCTTCCTTTGTGGTTTCAGCCGCCTTTACGGTACCTATATATTTACCATCTCTCATGACCATCACTCGATCGGCAATTTTGAAAATTTCTTCCATTCGATGGGTGATGTAAATAATTCCTTTGCCTTCCGCCCGAAGTTTGCGGATAATCTCAAACAGCTTGTCCGCTTCCTTCTCACTGATCGCAGAGGTCGGTTCATCCATAATAATAATGTTGGAATTCAGCGAAATCGCCTTTGCGATTTCCACAAGCTGTTGTTCTCCAATACGAAGATCTTTCAGTTTCTTCGTTGGATTTACTTTTACCTCCAGCATGTCCAGGTATTTTTTTGCCTCAGCTGCCATTCCTTTAAAATCTACGGACGGGCCGGCAGTTTTCCACCTGCCAAGAAAAATATTCTCTGCCACGCTCAGTTCCGGAACAATCTGAAGCTCCTGATGAATCTTTGCAATTCCAAGTTTCTTCGCAGAAATCGGATTTGGCACAAGAGTCTTTTGTCCTCGCAAATAAATCTCACCTGCTGTTGGCTGCAGAGAACCACTCAAAATATTCATCAAAGTCGATTTACCCGCACCATTTTCGCCCATTAATGCCAAAACTTCTCCTGCATAGAGGTCCAGAGAAACGTCCTTTAAAGCCTGAACACTGCCAAAGGTTTTACTAATATTTTTCATATCAAGTAATTTCTCTTCCATAGTTCCTCCTTCCTGCTCTCAACCCTATATGTGCATTATATACAGAATTTCTCGTTTTGTATTTTTAATTTTCAGCTTTCTTTTTACGTTTTTTTTACTTGTTTCATTTTTGCATGGTTATTTTGTATATTTTCTTTATATTTAGCCACATAAAATATGTATTATTTGGTCAAACAGATATTCAAATCTGATTCGGTTAAAAAAAACGGCTACAGATCTATTCAGATCTATAGCCGTCTAAAAAATTAAAAAGTATTTATTCTATTGTCACTCTAAGGTTTCTTCCCTCTGGATCTGCAGTTCTTCTTTTGTCACTACTCCATCTTCTATATGGAAGGAATTCAACACCGGAACTTCCTCCATCAGAGAAAGAATGAGATAGTGCATTTTGGAATCATAGGCCAGTCGAATATCTTCCTGGGAAGGTCTGGAAGGAGACTCCGGATGGGAATGAAAGTTTCCGAGAAGCTTTTTCCCCTTCGAACGGATATCTTTGATCGCTTTCAGCTGCTCCATAGGATCCATGGAAAAATGTTCTCTGCTCTGGTCAATGTTAGTCAGAAGATACACATCCGTGATGACTACTGTCTCACCGGATACCTCTCCCCCAATCAGACCACAGGCCTCATAAGGAAGTCCTGCCCGGGCATGTTCCAGAATTTTATCAAAATCCGTGTTCTTTAATACAAGCATGGTTTATCCTCGTTTTATTTATCCTCACAAACAGTCTGCTCATAATCGATCAGTTCTGTAATGGTCGGATGATCTCCGCAGACCGCACATCCATGGGTGTCCTTCGGAAGTTTAATCTTGCGGAACTCCTGGTTAATGGCATCGTAGGTAAGAAGGGAACCTGTCAGAAGTTTGCCGACACCGGTAATGTATTTGATCGCTTCCATCGCCTGAAGACTGCCGATCACTCCACCCATTGCTCCAATGACACCTGCCTGTTTGCAGGTCGGAACTGCATCCTTGGGCGGCGGATTTTTGAATACACAGCGGTAACATGGTCCTTCTCCCGGAACATAAGTCATGAGCTGACCTTTGAATCGGATAATACCTGCATGGGAAAAAGGTTTCTTCGCCATGACACAGGCATCGTTGATCAGGAATTTTGCCGGGAAATTGTCGGTTCCGTCAATAACAAAATCATACTCTTCAATGAGATCCATAATGTTCTCACTGGTCACAAACATACGATAGGTTTTGACTTCCACGTCCGGATTCATCGCCTGCATAGTTTCCTTTGCGGATTTGACCTTCGCCTTTCCAAGATCATCGGTTGTATGAATGATCTGACGCTGAAGATTGGACAGATCCACCTCATCGGCATCTACAATTCCGATGGTACCTACACCCGCTGCTGCCAGATACATGGCGGCCGGGGCACCAAGTCCGCCGGCACCAATGATCAGCACTTTGGCATTCATCAGTTTTTTCTGACCCTTTACGCCGACTTCTTTCAAAATAATGTGTCTGGAATAACGCTCCAGCTGTTCATCAGTCATTGCCACAGCTGCCACCTCCCATAAAGTACAGGAACTCTACATTGTCACCGTCTTTGAGCACGCGGGTTTCTTTTTCATCGCTTGGGACAAATTCCTCATTGATCGATACGGTTACGTACTCCGGATTCTCTACCTGCTCCTGCTCAATCAGAGCACCTAATGCCAGTCCCTCTTCTACTTCTTTTTTCTCTCCTGCAACAATAATCTGCATGATGCTGTCTCCTTTTCTCGTCCAATTATTTGCCGCCAAGCAGCTCTTCCAAAGCCTGTTTTGTCACAGCGCCGGTCAGTCTTCCCTTCACTTCTCCATTCTGAAAAGTGATTAACGTCGGCACGCTCAGCACGTCATACTGTTTTGCCAGCTCAGTATCAAAATTTACATTTACCTTATATACTTCCAATGTTCCCTCATGCCCATCCTCCAGATCTCCAAGGATCGGAGAAATCATTTTGCATGGGATACAGCTGTCGGAATAAAAATCCACCAACACCGGAAGGGAACTCTTCAGTACTTTTTCTTCAAAATTATTCAGTCCAATACGAAGTGCCATCAGTCTTCCACCTTTTTCACAATCAATGTATAAGTACCATCCTCGTTATTGAGAAGTTTCAGGATCTGCTGTCCTTCATCTTTAATTGTGCGAGGTACGTTCTGCACCGGCTCTCCGTCATTCATGCGAATCGCAATCACCTGTTCCAGGTCCATTTCTTCAATAGCTGCTTTTGCCTTTACAAAAGTCAGAGGGCAAACTTTGTCTGTAATATCAACGGTCTCATCAATCTGAATTCCTGCTAATTCCATAGGTTCCTCCTGAATTCTCAGCCTTCAAAGGCTTTCTGTATTCTTTCTCTGAATTCCGTCTCTCCAACTCTCTGGAGTGTATAGCGGAATCTCTCTCCCGGATTCGCGTAATCCTGGAAGAACAGAATTGCCGCATCTGCTACGCGGAACAGTGTATCTTTGTCCTTGATAATCGGAAGAATCTGCTCTCCTTTGTATACTTTGTTTCCAAACAGTCCGCCAAAGGATACAAGATAGCCGCTTTCTCCTTCCCATGCATCTGTTGGACAGGCTTTTACGCAGCGTCCGCAGTAGATACATTTGGAGGTGTCAAAAAGGACTTCCGTATCGGTACATTTCAGTGCGTCTTCACGGCAGGCTTTCTCACATACGCCACAGTTGATACACTTGTCTGCATTCCAGGTCACTTCCATCGCACCCTTTACACCGAAGTCATTCTCTTCTGCTTTCAGACAGTTGTTCTGACATCCGGTAACACCGAATTTGAATTTGTGTGGAAGTTCTCTTGCAAAATAACGCTGGTCTAATTCTTTTGCCAGAGTAAAGGTATCAATACATCCGCTTGGACAGATGGCATTTCCCTGACAGGCTGTGACTGTTCGAACACGCGGTCCGCATACACCGGCTTTGACACCGCCTTTTGCAAGGTCTGCTTTTACTGCCTCAATGTCTTCAAAATTCACGAAAGGAATCTCGATTCCCTGACGGGATGTCATATGAACATATCCATGTCCGTATTTTTCAGCTACTTCCGCTACGGTTTTGATATTTTCTGATGTTAGGTTTCCACCAACGACCGCCAGTCTCATAGAGAAAAATCCCTTCTGTTTCTGACGCATGAAACCGCCCTTTTTCAATGATGCATAATCAATTTTTGCCATACTCTTTTCCTCACATTTCTATAAAGTTTATTCACAGATCCATTCCAAACGCCTTCTCTGTCAATTGGATTCCTGGAATCCTCTTTGCTCCTTGGCAAGTCAGACGTTCTTCCTTTTCCTGTGGTTATTCCTTATTTCCTATGGTCTTCTGAATCGCCTGATCAAAGTCTTCGATCAGATCGCTGGCATCCTCAATTCCGACGCTGATTCGAATCAGATCGTCGAATACGCCTGCATCCTTTTTCTGCTGTTCGGTGCTGTGAACAGCCAGGGTGGATTCCGGGTGGATCACCAAGGTCTTGCTGTCTCCGATATTTGAGATATTCAGAGGAATCTTCAGTGCATTGATGATACCGAAGGCTTTTTCTCTGCTGCCTGCCCGAAGGGTAAGCATTCCTCCGAATTTGTCTGTAAACTGTTTCTTTGCAATTTCATGCCATGGACTGCTCTCCAGTCCCGGGTAATTCACTTCAATGTCCGGATAGGTGTCCTGAATGTGCTTTGCAAGAGCTGCTGCATTTTCGCAGATCCGCTCCATGCGAAGTCCCAGGGTTTCCAGACCAATCTGATTATAAAAAGCATTCTGAGGGGACAGACAGGCTCCCGTATTTCGGAAAAGTCCGTTTCTCAGCTTCGCTGTATAAGCAAAGGGACCAAATTTCAAAAAAGGCTTCATGCCCGGATATTTTTCCGGATCCCACTTGAACTTGCCGGAATCCGTCAGAATACCACTGATGGCATTGCTGCTTCCATTGATATACTTGGAACTTGAATTCACCACAATATCAGCTCCCAGGGAAATGGCCGGAGCCAGATACGCTGTCGCAACCGTATTGTCCATAATCAGAGGCACCTGATGCTTATGTGCAAGATCGGCAAGAGCGGAAATATCTGTGACATCCATTCTCGGATTTCCAATGGTTTCTGCAAAATAAAGTCTTGTATGTTCATTGGTTGCTTCTTCGAATGCTGCCAGATTGTTGTTTTCCACATATCTTGTTGTAATTCCGAATGCTTCCAGATCCCGGAAGAGATCAATGCTTCCTCCGTAGAGACTTGCGCTGGAAACAATTTCGTCCCCTGCAGTCAGGATGTTGGCAAAGGCATTAAACAAGGCTGCCATGCCGGAAGCACATGCCACACTGGCAACTCCTTTTTCGATCTGCGTCACCCGTCTCTCAAAGGCTTCTACCGTCGGATTATTGATTCTTGTGTAGGAAAATCCCGGTGCCTTGTTGTGGAAGATTTTTTCCAGAGTTTCTGCGGAATCATGGGCAAATGCACTGGACTGATAAATCGGTGTCTGTGTTGCTCCGGTGGCGCGATCTCCGATCCCGTCACCGTGAACTAATACTGTGTTGAATTTCATGAAAAGGAACCCCTTTGCTGTCTATTGGAAAAGCAGATATTTGCAATCCGCTTTTTCTTATCTGTGCTCAATCACTCCTGGGAAAGATACTGATCAATATCTGCAGCCTCTACAAAGCTCTTGTTTGCGTAAGGTGCAATGTCATACTCTTCATCCAGGTTACCGATGGTTACAAGGAATCGAATGGTATCATTCAGATTCTCGATATCATTGTCGTCGATAGTCACCTTATAATCGTATTTTCCGAGAATACTTTTCAGCTGATCTCCGTCCAGAGACAAATCCTCTGCAACTCGTGCCCATGTTTCATCATCAATGGATTCCAGTTCGGATACCGCTCTTGCATACTGTTCGATCACGATCTGTACAATCTCCGGATTCTCATCTGCAAATTCCTGTCTTGCAACGATGGTGTTGACTCCCAGAAGTCCTCCGTCCTCACCGGTGGCCAGAATTTTGGCAGTTCCGTCATCGACCAGTCTTGTGATGTTCGGCTCCCAGATGGAAACTGCATCCACCTCATGGTTGGAAAGTACTGCTGCCGCATCACCTGTGGTAATGTTAATCACTTCTACATCGGAATTGATATCCAGATCAACGGTCTTGAGAAGTTTGTCTGTAAGATTGTGACCGGTAGAACCAATGGTCGTTCCAATCTTTGCACCTTTGAGATCTTCTACTTTCTCAATCTCAGAGTCTGCACTTACAAGCATTGCATATGAGTTCGGTGCATCGCAGGCAGTTGCAACGATGTAGTTCTTCTGACCTGCCGCAATTGCGGATACGGTCGGCACATCACCGATGACTCCAAAGTCTGAATAACCTGCTGCCAGAGACTCGTTCATTGGCGGGCCGGACTCAAAATCCTGCCATACAACCTCAACCCCTTTGTCCGCCAGTGCTTCTTCCAGCCAGCCTTCCTCGCGAACAACATACAATGGGGTAAAAGCGGATGATGGCTGAATGGCGATATTCACAGTTGTCGCCTCATCAGCAAATACAGATACACCTCCAAAACTTGTAAGAGCAATCACACTTGCTGCGGAAGCAGCCAGAACACGGTTTGTTTTATTAAATCTCTTCATAACATATCTCCTTTTCAGTCTTAATACACAACTAGTAAAATCAATTGGAAACTTATAGTAAAGCAAATATTCTCAATTCGCTTTGCTGCTTAAATGTTAAAGTCTTCTTCTACAAACTCGTCTACCATGAACTCTTCGTATACCTGCTTCCGGATCTCCATAAATTCGTAACTGTTTCGGTTTCTAGGAACCGGGAGATTCACGCTGATTTCTTTCTGAAGCCGCCCCGGTCTTGAGGAAAGCACCAGAATCTTATCGGACAGGTAAACTGCCTCATCGATATCATGGGTAACCATGATCATAGTTGTATTTGAACTCTTCTGGATTCGTTTCAATTCCTTCTGCATGGTAATCTTTGTCAGCGCATCCAATGCACCGAAAGGTTCATCCAAAAGCAGTACATCCGGGTTGTTCAGCAGTGCTCTTGCAATGCCGGCTCTCTGCGCCATACCTCCGGACAACTGTCTCGGATATGCTTTTTCGAATCCGGAAAGTCCTACCAGATCAATGTATTTCTGAACAAGTTCTTTCTTTAACTGTTTGTCTTTTCCGTTGTAGGCATATCCCACATTCTGGGATACCGTGAGCCAGGGGAACAGACGGTGTTCCTGGAAAACCATTCCTCTCTCTTTTTCCGGACGGACAATTTCTTTTCCGTCAATGATCACAGAACCTTCGTGATCCGCGTCCAGTCCGTTAATTGCACGAAGCAATGTCGATTTTCCACATCCGCTGCTCCCCACAATACAGACAATATCACCCCGGCCAATCCGGAAGGTAATATCATCCAGTACCTGGAATCGCTTTCCGTCCTTTTCAAAGAACTTATTCAGATGATCGACTCGTATGTAATTTTTTCCGATTACCTCATCTGCGGCTCTTTTTTCTGCTGTCATCTTGTACCATCCTTTATTCTTGCTGAACTTTGTCAAGCGGATCTTCGCAATTCGCTTCGCTCCTTGCTTGATTTGGGTCAAACGGATATTTGCAATCCGCTTCGCTCCTTACTTGATTCGGTTAAATAAATGTTACGAGTTTCTTTTCGATTACTTTCAGAAGGGAATCCATGAGTTTTCCGATAATACCGATGGTCAGCATTCCCACGATGACCACATCGGTTCTTCCGAACTGTCTGGCGTTCATAATCAGATAACCAAGTCCTGTGGAGGAAGAAACAAGCTCTGCTGCAACCACACACATCCAACAGGAGCTGAGTCCCGTTCGAAGACCGGTAAAAATATTCGGGGATGCTGCCGGAATGACTACCATGAACATATGCTTCAGAAATGGTGTTTCCATGGATCTGGACACTTCGATCAGTTTCTCATCCGTCTGTCTGATACCGTCAATCACGTTGATGAGGATGGTAAAAAATCCTCCAAGGAAAATGAGAAATACTTTTCCGCTTTCTCCGATTCCAAACCAGAGAATTACGAGAGGAATCCATGCAATCGGTGGAATAGGTTTGATAATCTGAATCAGAAGTTCTGTCAGGCGTTCCAGATGTCTTGACTGTCCGATAAAAATTCCAAGAACAATTCCGAGAATTCCTGCCAGTGCATATCCCTTCAGAACTCTTTCCACACTAATCAGAAGATTGGTCCAGAGTTTTCCACTGCTTATGAGAGAAACAATGGTTTTCCACACAGTTCCCGGGGATGGCATAATCACCGGATTCAGATTTCCTGTTTTATCCAGAGCCACCCATACCACACCGATTCCAATAATCAGAATGAAGTATTCTATGAGATTTTCTATTTTTTTTGCCGATGTTCCTACTAAATTTTTCACTGTTTGTCTCTCTTTTCCTTTGATATTCGGGTTATTTTTAAGCAGTGACAAAAGTTACTCTTGTATGCTCTGCTGCCTTCTTTTGCAGCTCCCGGAATCGCTCTTCTGTCAGTTCCAGGCTTCCAAGGGAATACTCCCGGTGCATGGAATCATATTTGGCAGCTCCGAGACGATGGTATTTCAAAAGTTCCCAGGAAGTATTTTCCGGCTGCAGTGTGTTCAGAAACTCTCCGATCTTTTGAAGTTCTTCTTCATTATCATTGAATCCCGGCACTACAGGGGTGCGGACCAGAATCGGAAGATTCGGAAATGTATTTCTCAGACGAACAAGGTTTTCCAGAATTCTCTGATTGGATACTCCCGTTTGCTGCTTATGCAGATCTTCAGAAAAACATTTCACATCTGTGATATAAAAATCAACTTTGGATGCGATAGATTCGAGAATCTTCCAGGAAGTATAATTGGTTGTCTCGATGGCTCTGTGGATTCCATGTTCTCCTGCAAGTGTCAAAAGTTCTTCCGTGAATTCCGGCTGGGAGAGAGGTTCTCCGCCGCTGATGGTCAGACCACCTTCGGAATTTTTGTAAAACACCTGATCCTTCTGCACTTCCCGAAATACTTCTTCTGCACTCCTAAGTTCTCCCATAGGGTGAAGTGCACCCGTGGGGCAAACCTTTTTGACTTCTTTGCCGTCGATCTGTCCCTGTTCCTTCCAGACAACTCCCTGTTCGGTCAGTCTGCAGGAAGCACAGGTCAGATTCTCACAGCATTTGCAGCCGATGCATTCCTTTTTCGTCCACCCGAGCTCGATGTCAAATCTCTGGGACTCCGGATTGGCGCACCAGGCGCAGTGCAGAGGACAGCCTTTGAGAAATACTGTCGTTCGTATGCCCGGTCCGTCATGAACGGAGAAATGCTGAATGTTAAACACAACTCCTTTACTCAAACCGGTACCTCTCTTTCTATGGACGATCCGTCAGGCGAATGCCTGATGTTCCGTTCTTTCGGTTGACGGTCTGTCAGGCAAGTGCCTGATGTTCCGTTCTTTCAATAATGTCTGCCTGAAGATCCGGTGACAAATCCACAAAATAGGCACTGTATCCGGCGACTCTTACGAGAAGACTTCTGTAATCTTCCGGATGTTTCTGTGCTTTCAGAAGCGTTTCCAGTCGAATAATGTTGAACTGGAGATGCCACAATTTCAATTCTCTCCATGCTTTGATAAAAGCAATGAGATTGTCCGTTCCTTTCTCTCCTGCAACAACAGCCGGGCTGAGTTTAATATTCAAAAGTCTTGATGCACGATTGTTGTAGTCCGTATTCTTTGTTGCTTCGTTGGAAAGAAGAACTGCTGTCGGTCCGTTAATATCCGCTCCCTGAGATGCGGATGCACCGTCAGATAAAGCGGTTCCGGCTTTTCTGCCGTTTGGCAGTGCCCCGACAACTTTTCCAAAAGGAACATTGGAAGACTGGGATACATAGCGAAGATCAATGTTGATGCCGAGCTTGGATGCATTTTCATGTGCATAGAGAACGGCGGTTCTGTCGATGATCTTTGCAAGTTCATCCACATATGGATCATTGTTTCCATATGCCGGAGAATGTTTCAATCTCTGGCGGATAATTTCATTATGCTCGAAGTTGTCATCCAGAGCTTCCAGAAGTTCATCCCAGCTGATGGACTGATCTTCATAAATATTTTTCTTAATCGCTGCCAGAGAATCTGCAACGGTTCCAAGGCCGATGAAATCAAAGTAACCAAAATCAATACCGCCATCAATCTTTTCGGAATGAAGATCCTGGGCATTTTTCATGCACAGCTTGTGAAGTGCACTTCCCAGAGGAGAAGCGAAGTGCTTCGGTCTTGTACGGTTTGCAACTGCCTGCTGGCGGAAGGTTTTATCAAGAATGAAATTCTCCTGTGCAAGGAATGCATTCAGGAAATCATCAAATGTCTTGAAATCTCTCGGATCACCGGACTCAAAAGTCAGAAGTTCTTCTCCGTATTTCTGCATTCTTCCGTTTCTGAGAGTCAATTCTGCGACTGCTCCAAGATTCAGGAATGCACATGGAGTTGTGAATGTATCCAGATTCGGCATTCTCACTTCCGTACATCCGGAAACCGCATAATCATTTGCGGATGCCTGATCTGCGCCTTTGGATTTCAGAAGCGGAATGACTTCTTCATCGTTGATCAGTTTCGGGAAACCGGATCCTTCTTTGATGGTATTTGCAACCTCTCTCAGAAACTCATCCGGGGAATTCTTGTGAATTCTGGCCGCCAGATCCGGGTAGTTCAGAGGAAACTCTCTTTTGTTCTCAAGAAGGAGATAGGACAACTCATTCGTTGCATCATTTCCTTCCAAATCCACACCTCCGATGGTAACTGCTTCCCAGTGTGCATATCCCTCATTGAACTTCACGCCTGCCGGACTGATGTACAAGTCCTGATACTGTGCCATGGCGAGCCACATGCACTGGAACAGTTCTTTTGCTTTCGCCGGTGTAATACGACCGGCCTCCAGATCTTTCTTGTAATAAGGATACAGGTACTGATCCATTCTTCCGTTGGAAATCGTTGCACCTGTTTTCTGTTCCAGACGGGAGAACGCCTGGATAAACCACTGAGACTGCACTGCCTCATAGAAGGTTTCTGCCGGATATTTCGGAACTTTCTTTGCAATTCTTGCAATTTCCAGAAGCTCGGCTTTTCTTGCTTCATTCTCTTCTGTCTCAGCAAGCTCTAATGCTTTCTGACTGTGGCGCTCTGCCCAGAGGATAATAGCGTCAGATACAATGGAAATCGCCTGAAGAAAAGCTTTCTTCTCGGTCTCTTCTTCCGGAAGATCCGCAAGTCTTGTCTCTGCTTCTTCCTTGATGGAAAGGAATCCTTCGTCAATTCCTTTCTTGAAATCATGTACCCACTGAAGGGCAGATCTCATAGAAGAAGTCTCATTCACAATATATCGGGAAGTAAACAGATCCTTCGGATCGTAAGTAAGTTTCAGGACATCCTCCGGAAGAGAATGTGCCAGATCCTCATAGTAGGTTTTTCCTTCCCAGTAAGGAGCGATCTCTTTCTGAATCAATTCCACATCTTCAGGATCAATATCGAAAGGTGACTCCACTCGATTCGCCGCCTGCTCTGCAAAGGACTTAAGAAAACATCCGTCAAGCTCCGGATAAATCAATCCGTACTTTCCCGGTTTGCCAAGGCGTCCCACAAGGAGCTGATCCTCATCAATGTAAATGTCAATATTCTCTGCGATATGGTACAGTGCCTTTGCCCAGCGGAGAACCAGCGGCTCTCCTTCTGTTGTCCGAAAGGACTGGGTAAAAAATCTTGCTCTCTGCAAATCCACAGAAGATCTTTTTCCATTGAAACTATCATATATTCTCTGAATTCTTCCGTTCTCCTTGCTGAAGACTACTTTTCCTTTGTTCTGTTCTATACGCTGCTCCTGTGGAGAAAGAATTACTTCTGCCATATTTGCCTCCTGTCTATTCCCTACTAAGCCGATAGGAATACTCTTTCAATCGTTTGATAAAAAATATACAGCACTTTTCATATAATGTCAATATACTTTATCGGATTACAGTTATAAATTTTCCTGGAGGTTTATTATAGTTTTTCCCTATAACGCCTTGTTGAATAGCTTTTTTACCAAATTGCATCCTTGCCGATCGTTTTTTTCTGTTGGAAT
>JAUNAE010000376.1:2745-3836 GCA_030527765.1 Eubacteriales bacterium | reverse complement strand
TGAGAAAAGCGACAAGAATGGTATATACGACCGGAAACTGTGCAACTTCATTGCATGGGTTGTTTCGGAAATTACCATAGACTCAGGGACAGAGGAAAAGAAACATCTTGTCATCTGCGGTCAGCATGAGAATGGAAACAAGCTGAAGAAGATTGAGATTGCAGGCAGTGAACTTGCCAATTTCAGTTGGCTTATGGAATATTGGGGCATCGATTGCGTGCTTGAACCGTGCCACTCCGTTAAAGAGCATTTGCGTTATGCCATCCAATCAACGGCCATAAATGCGGACAAGCAAACCAAGTATATGGTAACGGGATGGAAAAAGATTAACGATGAATGGCATTACCTTATGCCCGGCGACACCGAGCTTACAGTAAAACTCACAGGAAAACTGAGTCGGTACGAAATGCCTCACAGTTTCAACCAATCATCCGTTGAATTTGCATGGTCTATGTTCCAATCACCCCTTATACCGAAAGAGATTTTATATACGATGTTCGCTTACACTTTCCTAACACCACTGAATGAATTTCTGCACAAAGTAAATCACGAACCGAAATTTGTGTTGATGCTTCTGGGCAAAACAGGAGCAAGAAAGAGCACGCTCTCTGCATTATTCTTATCGTTTTTCGGAAGGTTTACATCATCGGATTTGCCTCTTTCCTTCCGTGATACGGCAAACAATATCATGCATCAGACAGCTATACTGAAAGATGTGCTGACCTGCATTGATGACTTCCATCCGACAAGTTCGAAGGAAGGGCAGCAGCTTACGCAGACTGCTCAGGCTATAATGAGAGCATACGGCGACAGAACTGGCCGAGGCAGACTGAAGGCTGACAGTACACCGATGGACTCGGTTCCGCCGAAGGGAAATGCAATCATCACCGCAGAGTTTGCTCCTGACATCGGTGAAAGCGGTACGGCAAGATATTTTTCTTTGGAAGTTAAAACAGGCGATGTAAACTTAAGTGCGCTAAGTGACTTTCAAGACAAAGCATCCAAAGGATTGCTTGCAGAATCAATGTATGCATACATCAAAATGATTGCAGACTTGGCGAATGATGCCGAAGATTATTTCACCGATAAGC
>JAUNAE010000376.1:0-2735 GCA_030527765.1 Eubacteriales bacterium | reverse complement strand
AGGAATGGAAATGTTTTTAGAATTTATGAATTATTATAAGGTGATTTCAGTTGAAAAGTTGAGGGAAATCGATAAAGAATTTGCTGAAATTCTTTATTTTGAGGCAAAGAATCAGGCTGAAAATATTCAAAGGGACAAGCCTTCATACATATTTATAACAAAATTATTTGCACTTATCGAGAGCGGAAATGCAGTTATAATTAACAAAAATGAGGCAAACAATCACCAGCCTGTAAATTTTATCGGCTATGAAGATGATGAATTTTACTACCTGAATAAATCTATCTGCCATAAGACTGTCAAGAAATTATGTGATGAACAAGGAGAGAATTTCAACATAACTGAGCGGGGATTGCTAAAAGCATTAGCCGAAGAAGAATTGATTTCAACAGGCGAAAATCAAAATACAAAATCTGTCAGATGCGGAGCAAAGACAATCAGGCTTATGTGTTTATATAAAAGCAAAGCACAAGCAATCTACGACTCTTCTCTGTAGAATGAGTGACAAGTGTTGCGAGAATTAAAGAACGCTTGAAATGACTTATGATGAAATGAAAATCAAAACTGACACACAGGTTGAACAAACTGTGACGTGTAGCTGAAAAAGTTTTACAACTGTTGCGCAAACGATGTTTCGCCAAATGCTGTGCCTGCCTGGAAAAATCGGTTGCGTATCTGTTGTCACTTATTTTCTCCCAATAACCCAAAGGCAACGCTTTTTCTCGCTCGAACTTGTTCGAGGCCAGCAGAGCGTCCGGCTATCCTGCCGACGCATTCCGCCCCTACGGGACGGAAATAAGCGGGCAGTAGCCCGCACCCACTTAAGGAGGTGATGCCATGAAGGTAAACAGAAAACGAAATAAAACATTAACCGTAAGGCTTACACAAGATGAGAAAAATGATATTGCTAAAAATGCTAAAAAAGCAAACCTGAGTCTGACCGATTACATATCCATAATGAATGACATTAAACCGATTTATGTTTGCGAAGATGTAAAACCAATGCTCACACAGCTGAGAAGAATCGGCAACAACATAAATCAGATTGCAGAAAAAATAAATGCAAAAGCAGTCAGGACAGTGAACTTCCAAGAGTTGGTTGATGAACTGAAAATAATGAATGACAGGCTCTGTGAGATTGCGAGGAAAAGCAGATGGCGGTAGTAAGATATATAAAAGCAAACCGTCAGACAAGAGGAGCGATGTACGGTATTATAAAATACTGTTTGAGGGATGAAAAAGTGTATGATGAAATCACAGGACGAAGAATGGTAAGCGGAATAAACTGCAACGGCGAAAATGTTTATGCCGAGTTTATGACCACAAAAGAAGTTTACGGAAAGACAAACGGAATATTTTTTTATCAGTATATGCAAGCCTTCTCACCTGAAGAAAATATCACACCCGAGCAAGCACATAATCTTGCAAGAGAGTTTGCTACACAAGCCTGGCCCGAACATGAAATAGTCATAGCCACCCACTCCGACAGGGATCATGTACATTCCCATTTTGTTATTAACTCTGTGAGTTTTTCAAACGGATATAAATTGCGTCAGGACAGGCATACACTTGAAAGGCTGCGAATGCTGAGCGATAAAATTTGCATTAAGCATGGCTACACAATTATAGAAAATCCAAGAAATAGTCACGGATATGTTTCGGCAAGAGAATATCGAGTTGCAAGTAACGGTAAAAGCTGGAAGGTCAGATTAATGAATGCTATTGACAAGGCGATGGAGTACAGCGGAAGCCGACAGGAATTTGAATTGGAAATGAAAAATTTGGGCTATGAAATGATCTGGACGGATGAACGAAAAAATATAACATTCATCTGTCCCGGGGGAAACAAATGCAGAGATAAAAAATTATATGATGAAAAATATTTGAAAAGGAGCATAGAAGATGAACTCAAGATCAGGGAGAAATCCATTAGAGAAATTCAATGAAGTGAATCAGGATATAGCGGACGAGATAAAGGCGGAACCATACCGCTCGATAGTGTACGCAATCCCGGAGAAACAGTGGGAACTTTGGATGGAACTGCTCGGGCAGGCAGTAACATTTCAGCCGACACTGTACGAGAGGATTCAAGAGAGGGCGACCATAGAGGATTTAGAGGATTTGCTGAATCAGGTTCTGGGATGTACGAAGAAATTCGAAACGGAGTTGGCAGAGAAGAATTTGGAAGTTCTGAAGGATACGAAGGAGATTATCAGACAGGATGGGAAAGCGAGAGAGGAATTTATTTCGAATATGTCATGGGAGGTAAAACAAAAAATCAGAGAACTTCTGGACCTGAAGGACGAACTGCAAAAGCAAATGATGAAAATCGTTTCCATGACGGGGATAGCATCGGTGATACTCTCGCTGGCGGTTTTCACTCTCTTGCATCATTTGCTGAATCTGTAGAAAATGACAATGATGACGAAGAAGAGCGAAAGAAAAAGAAACAAGCAAGAGATGCGGGAGCAGGACTCGGCTATATGCTTGGAGCAGGATATGAAATTGTATCGGCGCTATTAACAAAAGATAATGTTCCGCAAGAACTCATAGATGAGCAAGAAGAAATGGAACAGGAAATCGAAGAAGAAATCAACAATGATATGAATTTAGGAATGTGAGGTGAGAACATGGTAAGACGCGAAAGAGAGAGGAAACTTAAAAATTATCCCCCGGCACTCAATGTAAATGAGGTGGCAGAAATTTTAAGGATGTGTACCAAAACGGTGTATAAA
>JAUNAE010000375.1 GCA_030527765.1 Eubacteriales bacterium | reverse complement strand
AAAGGAAAATTTATCATCAAAGTATGTGATGGTACTGCTTGCCATGTTCGTAAATCAGCCCCGATTCTTGAGAAGTTTTATAAGGAACTGGGCTTAAGTGACAAGAAACACACAACGGATGATATGCTGTTCACAGTTGAGACAGTGTCCTGTCTTGGTGCGTGCGGACTTGCACCGACAGTTATGGTCAACGAGACTGTTCATCCCAAAATGACTCCGGATAAGGTTGTTGAGTTAATCCAGGAATTGAGAGGTGATAAGGGTGATTCATAATAGAGAAGAATTAAGCATGGCCGTTAGTCGTGCAAAAGAAGAGTATGCTTCCTACGAATGCCGTATCCTTGTCTGTTCAGGAACCGGCTGTATTGCAACTGGCTCTGAGAAAATTTATCAGGAATTTCTGAAGCTGGCCGAAAATTCCACAGGAGTTGTTGTGGAGATGGCAGAGCATGCCGGAGCTCATCATACCGGTGTTAAGAAAACAGGATGCCAGGGTATTTGTGAATTAGGACCGTTGGTTCGTATTCAGAAGGGTGACCAGGTTACTCAGTATACAAAGGTTCAGATTGAAGATTGCAAAGAGATTTTTGACCGCTGTGTAGAAGGCGATGAAGTTGTAACCCGTCTTCTGTATCGTCAGAATGATGTTGCATATCGTGCCCCGGACGAGATTCCGTTTATTGCAAAACAGACTCGAATTGTTCTGGAAAACTGTGGCAAATACGAGGCAGAGTCCTTTGACGAGTATCTTGCTTCCGGTGGATTCAGTGCTCTTCAGAAAGCAATTTATGAGATGACTCCTGAGGAAGTTGTGGACGTTGTTGACAAATCCGGACTTCGTGGTCGTGGAGGCGGTGGATTCCCGACAGGCCGCAAGTGGAAACAGGTCATTCGTCAGAAAGAAAAAGAGAGATTCGTTGTATGTAATGGTGACGAGGGTGACCCGGGAGCATTCATGGATGGTTCCGTTATGGAAGGTGATCCATATAAGCTCATTGAAGGTATGATGATCGCAGCATATGCAGTTGGTGCTCAGAACGGATATATTTATGTACGTGCAGAGTATCCGATGTCTGTAGCGAGACTTCGCCATGCCATTTCTGAACTGGAAAAGAGAGGAATGTTGGGAGACAACATTCTCGGTACGGACTTCAATTTCCATATGCATATTAATCGCGGTGCAGGTGCTTTCGTTTGTGGTGAGGGTTCTGCTCTTACCGCTTCCATTGAAGGAAATCGAGGCATGCCTCGTGTGAAACCGCCTCGTACAGTTGAGAAAGGACTTTGGGAGAAACCAACCGTTCTGAATAACGTAGAGACCTTCGCAAACGTTCCAAAGATTATTTTGAATGGTGCAGACTGGTTCCGTTCCATTGGTACAGAAGGATCCCCGGGATGTAAGACATTCTCCCTGACAGGAGCAATTCAGAATACCGGTCTGATCGAAGTGCCTATGGGATCCACTCTTCGTGAGATTATTTTCGATATCGGCGGTGGTATGAAGGACGGCGGTACCTTCAAAGCGGTACAGATCGGCGGACCTTCCGGCGGATGTCTTACAGAAGAGCATCTGGATGTTCCGCTTGATTTCGAGTCTATTAAGAAGTATGGAGCAATTGTTGGATCCGGTGGTATGGTAGTTATGGATGATCATACCTGTATGGTTGAGGTTGCCCGTTTCTTCATGAGTTTCACCCAGAGAGAATCCTGCGGAAAATGTATTCCATGTCGTGAGGGAACCAAGCGTATGCTTGAGATTCTCCAGAAGATTGTAGACGGCAAGGGTGAACTGGAAGATCTGGATAACCTGGTTGATCTGGCACAGATGGTAAAGAGCATGGCACTTTGCGGACTTGGCAAGAGTGCACCGCTTCCTGTTCTCAGTACCCTTCGTCTTTTCAGAGATGAGTACGAAGAGCACATTGTGGATAAGAAGTGCCGGGCTAAGGTATGTACTGCTCTCAGCCGTTATGTCATCAATCCTGAGTTCTGTAAGGGCTGCGGAAAGTGTGCTAAGAACTGTCCGGTTGGAGCAATTACCGGTGTCAGAAAAGAGTGTTATCATATTGACCCGACGATTTGTATCAAGTGCGGAGCTTGTAAAGAGAACTGTGCATTTGAAGCAATTTATGTAGAAGCGTAGGAGGAGGGTTGACTATGGGAACAATGATAATTGATGGACACAAAGTGGAGTTTACCAATGAGCGAAATGTTCTGACTGTCATCCGCAAGGCTGGAATTGATATTCCGACCCTCTGCTATCATTCCGAGCTGCCGATTTTCGGCGACTGCCGTCTGTGTACGGTAGAGGATGAGAATGGCAAGACCTTCGCCTCATGTTCAGAAGTGCCGCGTGACGGCATGAAAATTTTTACCAATACTGCAAAACTTCGTCATTATCGAAAGATGATTATTGAGCTTGTACTTTCTGCACATTGCAGAGACTGTACAACCTGTGAGAAGAACCATGACTGTTCTCTCCAGACTCTGGCCCGCCGTTTCGGAATTATGGATGTCCGTTTCGACAATTACAAAGAGACAATGCCGAAGGATTTCAGTTCTCCGTCTCTTGTAAGAGATCCAAACAAATGTATTCTTTGTGGAAACTGTGTTCGTGTATGTTCCGATCTTCAGGGAATCGGTGCACTGAACTTTGCATATCGTGGATCGGATGCCATGGTTATGCCGGCGTTTGACAAAGAGATTGCACAGACAGACTGTGTAAACTGCGGTCAGTGTCGTGTTTATTGTCCGACCGGAGCGATTACCATTAAACATAACAGAGACGATGTATGGAATGCACTTGCAGACCCGAATCTTCGTGTAGTTGCACAGGTTGCACCGGCGGTTCGTGTTGCTGTTGGGGATGAGTTTGGTACTTCCAAAGGAAAGAGTACAATGGGTAAGATCGTCAACGCTCTTCACAGAATGGGATTTGACGAAGTTTATGATACCACCTTCAGTGCGGACCTTACTATCATTGAAGAGACCAAGGAATTCCTTGAGAGAGTAAAAGCCGGGGAAAAACTTCCTCTTCTGACTTCCTGCTGTCCTGCATGGGTGAAATTCCTGGGAGATCAGTTCCCGGAGTATGCACAGAATGTATCGACCTGCCGTTCACCGCAGGGAATGCTTTCTGCAGTTATCAAGGAATATTATCGTGATCCTGCAAACAACACCGATGGAAGAAAGACGGTTGTTGTTTCTATCATGCCATGTACTGCGAAGAAGATGGAGATCAATCGTCCGAACAGTTACACAGAGAACGAGAAAGATACCGACTTTGTTCTGACAACGGTTGAGCTTTGTGATATGATCCGTGTTCTTGGTCTGGATTTCCAGAATCTGACACCGGAATCTTCCGATATTCCATTCGGACTTGGTTCAGGAGGCGGCGTGATCTTTGGTGTTACCGGTGGTGTAACAGAGGCGGTTATTCGTCATCTGGTACCGGGACATGACAAAGAGACTCTGGAAAGAATTGCAGAGTGCGGCGTTCGTCAGGATGGATTTATCAAAGAATTCACCATTAACTATGAAGGCACCGATGTAAATATCTGTGTTGTCAGTGGTCTGAAAGATGCCCGCAAGGTTATGGAACAGGTGCGCAGTGGTGAGAAACAGTATCATCTAATCGAAGGTATGGCATGTCGTCGTGGATGTATCATGGGCGGCGGTCAGCCGAGACGGGATTACGAGAAGAACATCACGGCAAGAAGAGAAGGCATTTACCGTGCCGACAGTGTATCCATGATTAAGAAGAGCGGTGAGAACCCGATGCTGATTTCTCTCTATGAGGGAATGCTGAAAGGCAAAGAGCACAAGCTTCTTCACAATCATGAATTTAATGCAAA
>JAUNAE010000374.1:3019-3865 GCA_030527765.1 Eubacteriales bacterium | reverse complement strand
CAATGCACGGCTTGCCTGATGATAGGCGACATATAACGAGGAAAGGGAATGAGAGGGGAAAGCGGTGCTGATTCCCAATGGGATGCTGTTGTCCTGCAAAAGCTTTCGGATATTGTGGAGCGTGTAATTCAATGATTCCTCATCCGTACCAGCCTGTCCGCAGATTATGGCCAGAAGCTTATCTGCATACATCTCGATTGAATAGATCGTGGGGTTTTCCAGGTTGTTGGTGATGACGTTGGATACGTTCTTGATACGGTCAAGGGGCAAACAAATCACTCTGTAGTAAGGCAGCTTCAGTTGGATGGATTTGATATCAGAAATCGGAACTTTTTTGCCGCTAAGCAGATTCTCCAGAATACGATCCGTTATCATCATCCGTTTCTCGTATAGTTCCAGGGAAAGCGTTTCGTTTTTCTGCTCCAAAGAAGTAAAGTGAGAAACAAGGGTTTCGATTTCGGTCAGCGATGTGTTCGGTTTATCACTGCGGATAGATTTAACGATCTTGGCGAGCGGGCGATAGTTAATGAACACAACAACTACAATCAAAATTACACATAACAGCATATTGATTGCCGTGATATACAAAGAATGCGCAGTAATATCTTCGAGATTTTGTTGGACAAGGGTCTTATCCATGCTTAGCTGTACACGCAGGCCATTCATACTCAGCCCGGTCTTTGAAAGCAGGTTTTCATCCTCATCGACTACGAATTCTCCAAACAGAGAGACATCTCCATTGGACAGGGCGGATATAACGGCCCCCTCCGGAATTTCACTCTCAAGAAAATCCATTAAAGAAGAAGGGGTAATGAGAAACAGCGTATATCTCATGTTTCCGCTGGC
>JAUNAE010000374.1:0-3009 GCA_030527765.1 Eubacteriales bacterium | reverse complement strand
CATTGCTCGAACGCAAAGGGCATATATAGACAAATTTGCCAGTAGCTCCAGTTTGTGCGATAAATCCGGAAGTGCGTGAATTGAAGGCTAAGTATTCCTGAAAAACAGATTCCTCAACGCCAAAGAACTCACGGGCAATACCGTTTGCACTGTACATACCAGTCGTGGTAAAAGCCTGTCCCAGCTCGGAATCGTAGATGCCGTAGTCCATAACAAAAGGAAGCAGCAGCAAGTAGTCATCAATGCTTTGGAAAGCTTCCAACTGTGATGAAACCTTACCGTCCAAAACACTGGAAGTGAAAGAAGGATCCATCATAAACCGGACACTGACGCTATTCATGGATTTTACACAGCTATCCAGACGCCTGGCTATGGCAGTCGCGTTTTCCTGAAGCTGCATTTCCAGGCTTTCGTTAAAACTGTCTACCTGCTCATTAAACTGCCGGGTGGATGTGATCATCAAAGGGATCAAGGCGGCAAGAAGGGTGGACAGCAGGAGACGAATCACAAAAGAATAACTACGGGTCTTACGGCGGGGCAGACCAGCCATGGATATCACCTCTTGAGTTGTTGCGGCTAGTGGAGCTGATAATATGTTCCAGCCCCAAAATCCGATAGTTATAATACTGTCAATTATACTTGCAGCGCCAAAAAGAATCAAGTTATTCAGGGTTTTATGATATATCACACTTTTTTGCAGACCTCAAAAAGAGGATTGCAATTTTTTAATACCACGCAAGACTGAAAACAGGGCGCAAAGCAAGTTTGTATTATTGAAGAATCTGTGAACACACACTAAAATGAGATCAAAAGTAATTGAGCTTGCACAAATTTCGCCGGAGTGAAATGCCTGTTTTTGTGAGAGCCGCATAATTACATGTGAAAATAAAAGGTAAAGTGAGGAATGCACCATGCGAACAGCAAAAGCAAACCGGGCGGGTTCACAGTATAAAGATCCGAGTCCGCGCAACAGACTGGGGCAATCTAAGGCCACTGCCGTACTGAGGCACCTGAAGGAATACTGGGTGCTGTACTTGTTTATCCTGCCGGCGCTGCTGGATATTATCATATTTCGCTATTTCCCCATGTACGGTTTGCAGATTGCGTTCAGAAATTACCGTGTAAACAAGGGTATCTGGGGCAGTGACTGGGTTGGCCTGAAACACTTTGTTAAGTTCATCACTTCTCCCAATTTTAAGCAGCTAATGAGCAATACGCTGATCCTCTCTTTCAGCACGATGCTCTTCACTTTCCCTCTGCCAATCATTCTGGCGATCATGCTCAACGAGACAAGAAATGTCGCTCTGAAAAAGACCGCGCAGATGATCACTTATATGCCTCACTTTATTTCCCTGGTTGCCGTTGTTGGTCTTGTTAAGCTTTTCACGAACCCTTCCAGCGGCATTATCAATCAAATCATCGTGGCTCTCGGAGGAGAGGCTCAGAACTATTTGGCAATCTCCTCCGCATTTAGACCCATCTATGTGATTACCGAGGTGTGGCAGCATACCGGCTGGAGCACGATCATTTATCTCTCCGCACTTACCTCTGTCAGCACGGATACGGTTGAGGCATCCTATATTGATGGTGTTAATCGCCTTCAGAAGATCTGGTATGTGGATCTGCCCACCATTCTTCCTACAATTATTACACTGCTCATTCTGAGTGCAGGCAACGTTCTCAGCATCGGTTTTGAAAAGGTGTTCCTGCTCCAGAATGACCTGACCCGTGATGTGAGTGAAGTCATTGCCACTTATACATACCGTCTTGGTATTGTGGGCGGACAGTTTAGCTTCACCTCTGCAGTGGGTATGTTTAATAATGTACTTAACTGTATCATTCTGGTTGTTGTGAACTGGATTTCAAATAAAGTCAGTGATACTTCGATTTTCTGATAGGAGGGGCGATATGAAATTGAAACTGAATAGAAAAACGGGCCGCCGCTCCGATTTTGACAGAGCATTTGATGCTGTCAATATTACCCTGCTGATTCTCCTTACTGTAATTTGTGCCTATCCGATCTACTATACCATCTGCGCATCCTTCTCCGAGCCTGATGCCGTTCTCTCTGGAAAGGTTTTCCTTTGGCCTGTTGGATTCACTTTGGATTCCTTCAAATCCATCCTCAAGTACGAGGCAATCTGGACTGGCTATCGCAACACGATTTTTTACACACTTTTTGGCACCCTGTACAATCTTTTCCTGCTGATCCCTGCCTCCTATGCACTGGCAAGAACCGAACTTCGCGGAAGAAAAGCGATCAATCTGATTTTCTTATTCACCATGTACTTCGGCGGCGGTCAGATCCCTTATTATCTGAATTTGAAAAGCCTGGGTTTGCTGAACAGTCCCTTGGTCATGATCATTCCCGGCGCATTCTCTGTCTATAATATGCTCATTGCCAGATCTTACTTTGCATCTTTCCCGAAGGAACTGATCGAGGCATCGAAGATCGATGGCGCAGGTGAGTTTGGTATCTTCTGCCGAATCGTCCTGCCCCTGTCTGGCGCAATCATTGCTGTTATGGCACTGTATCATGCAGTTGGACATTGGAACAATTACTTTAACGCGTTATTATACTTGTCCGACAGAGAGCACTTCCCGCTCCAAATGGTCTTGCGTGAAGTCCTTCTGATGAACGAAGCCGTATCTCCGGATATCGGCAGCATGGATCCGGAGGCTGCGGCAGATATGCTGCGCCGGGCCCGCCTTGCAGAGACAATGAAATACTCTCTGATCATCGTGGCAAACCTGCCTGTTATGATTGCGTATCCCTTCGTCCAGAAGTACTTTGTTAAGGGCGTAATGATCGGCTCTGTCAAGGGCTGATACCATGGTCATTTAGTCGGATTTTGGTAACTATTCCAATTTGGAATGGGGAATCCAGATCGTTTAGGAATCGAAATCCGATTTATATGAAAAATAAATTCAGATAAGGAGCATGAAAATGAAAAGAATTATTTCTTTGCTTCTCGCCGTTCTGATGGTAGTCGGTATGTTTGCTGGCTG
>JAUNAE010000373.1:3555-3867 GCA_030527765.1 Eubacteriales bacterium | reverse complement strand
ACCACAGGTGTGGTGTGGAGCAAAAGTGTGCAACTTGTTATTGCAATTTTGGCAGGGAAAAAATACAATGTGAATAAGATTTCTGAAGGAATGATTCAGCTTGCGATTCGTGATTTTATCTCTGCAACGATTCGTGCATCGAAGGCAGGGTACGATGGCGTGGAGCTGCATCTTGCCCATGGATATTTCCTGAGCGAAATGGTATCGCCACATACCAATAAGCGTAAAGACCGGTGGGGCGGAACCACAGAAAACAGGGTAAGGATCGTTAAGGAGATCATGATGGGAATCCGCAAGGAACTTCCGGATTAT
>JAUNAE010000373.1:3051-3545 GCA_030527765.1 Eubacteriales bacterium | reverse complement strand
AGTAAATGGCGATGAGAGTTACAAGGATGGTATTCATGCGGAAGAGCTGATAAAAATCGGAAAGCTGCTTGAGAGGTATGGTGTAGCTGCAATAGAGGTATCCTGTGGCATCGATTGGAAAGAAATGGGTCCTGCAAAAGGGAAAGTGCCTGTTGATATGATATTGAATCAGTATCCGGGAATCAAAGAACTGCCTTCACCTGTAAAGCGCATTGCCAGACCATTTGTTCTGAAAATGATGAAGGATACAGAGACCGGACAGAAAAATAATGTGCCGGCAGCAAGGAAATTAAAAGAAAACGTTCAGATTCCAATTATTGCCGTTGGTGGAATTCGTGATTTAGCGGATGTTGAGTCAACGATTCAGGAAGACGGAATAGATTTCGTGTCCATGAGTAGAGCCTTGATTTTAGAACCGGGATTGGTGAATAAGTTCAAAGATGGCAAGTCAATTTCTGCAAAATGTCTTTCCTGTAATGATTGTCTGATAGGTC
>JAUNAE010000373.1:891-3041 GCA_030527765.1 Eubacteriales bacterium | reverse complement strand
GAAAATGTAAGTAATTCTTCTGAATTTACGAACTGTCCATCAGGCAGTAAGATTCCGGCCAAATTCGTATAATTTTGTTAAGGCATCAGGATTTCCGGATACCGTCCGCATTCCTGTAAACGGAACTGCAATGATTAGTATACGGTTGGTCCGTTAAGCAATTCTTTTGCGGATTCTGTATTGTGTTTCATTGTGATTTTGAAAATAACTTTATGTATCAACATGCTATGAAAGCACCGGATAAAATTCAGCAGTTTAGGCGAAGAAATAAAAAAATGCAAAGCGCAAGAAAACATATAATCCATCGCAAGTCACAAAGTATTTATGAGAGAGCCATTGGCGGGCGGCTTGTAATATCCCCATATGTGTGCTACTCTTGATAGTAGATTTCTGACATCGAAATAGACATTGAGATGGAAGATACGGCGGATAAGAATACAAGCACATTAAGAAGAGAATTTCACTTTATCGAGAGATGGAAGATCTCTGTCTATTGTGCACGTTATGTATGTTGTTATCATTGTGAATTTCAAGGCTGTATCTCTGGATACAGCCTTTTTCGATGGAAAAAATAGTTTTCCAAATATTTCTTTGCAGGATATCAAATATCCAGCAGACACGAAGCATAGGAGGAGAAATCAATGTACAATCCCAAATCATTGAAAGCCGAAGAGTTTATTTCGGACGAGGAAATCCGCGAGACACTGGCGTATGCGGATGCGAACAAGGAGAACTGGGAGCTCATCGACTCGATCATCGAGAAGGCAAGACAGAGAAAGGGCCTGACACACAGGGAGGCATCCGTGCTCCTGGCCTGTCAAAATGAGGAAAAGATTCAGCAGCTCTACACGCTGGCCAAAGAAATCAAAGAGGACTACTACGGAAACAGAATCGTTCTGTTTGCACCTCTCTACCTGTCAAACTACTGCGTAAACGGATGTGTGTACTGTCCATATCACCTCAAGAATAAGCACATCGCCAGAAAGAAGCTGACCCAGGAGGAAATCAAGGCAGAAGTTATCGCTCTTCAGGATATGGGACACAAGAGATTGGCCATCGAGGCGGGCGAAGATCCGGTCAACAATCCGCTCGACTATATTCTCGAGAGTATCAAGACAATCTATAGCATCAAACACAAAAATGGTGCCATCCGTCGCGTTAATGTCAACATCGCTGCAACGACAGTCGAGGACTATAAGAAGCTGAAGGATGCGGGAATCGGCACATATATTTTGTTCCAGGAGACCTACAACAAGGAGTCCTACGAGCAGCTTCATCCCACAGGACCCAAGCACAATTATGCTTATCATACTGAGGCAATGGACCGCGCTATGGAGGCCGGCATTGACGATGTGGGTCTGGGCGTTCTCTTCGGATTGGAAATGTATCGCTATGAGTTTGCGGGACTTCTCATGCACGCGGAGCACCTCGAGGCGGTACACGGTGTAGGACCTCACACCATCAGTGTTCCCCGTGTGAAAAAGGCGGACGACATTGATCCCTCGGCGTTTGATAATGGGATTAGTGATGATATTTTTGCAAAAATTGTTGCGCTCATCCGCGTATCCGTGCCGTATACAGGCATGATTATTTCTACAAGAGAGTCACATGCCTGTCGCGAAAAGGTGATCCCTCTCGGTGTGTCACAGATCAGTGGCGCATCCAGAACGAGTGTAGGCGGATATGTGAAGCCTGAGGAAGAGGACGACAACTCCGAGCAGTTTGATGTCAGCGACCAGAGATCTCTGGACGAGATTGTTTTGTGGCTGATGGAGATGGGATATATCCCCAGTTTCTGTACTGCTTGCTACCGTGAGGGTAGAACAGGCGATCGCTTCATGGCTCTGTGTAAGAGCATGCAGATATTAAATTGCTGTCATCCCAATGCGCTGATGACATTGAAGGAGTATCTCGAGGATTACGCAAGTCCGAAGACCAGAGAGTTGGGATTGAAGCTCATCGATCAGGAGTTGGAGAAGATTCCGAATCCTAAGGTGAAGAAGACTGCGTATGAGCACATCCACGATATTGGTGAGGGTAAGAGAGATTTTAGGTTCTGAGTACACGTGCTAGCAGCAATTGCTGAAAAAATATGGAATAAACCTTACATAGAGCGTCGGCTCATTCTTTAAAACAAGGAATGGGTCGGC
>JAUNAE010000373.1:0-881 GCA_030527765.1 Eubacteriales bacterium | reverse complement strand
ATGGAAAAATGAGCAAGGAAAAAAATCACCCGCTATGCAGGTGGTTCCCAGTTCGGCTTCAAGCTTATTTTTGTTGCCTTACAAACCATATCGATGGCAGGTGATTTTTTCTCGACGATAGCAAATCGATTTTCAAAATCTTTATACGCTGCAAGGATAAAGACTATTTTTAATATAAAATTAAATATGCAGACAATATGATGTTAGAATAAAATAGTATAATACAGTACGATTCTTCAAATCTGAGAGAGTAAGGATTACATCATTATTCTATATTCGGTGGGATGCCGTTTCATGATTATGAAGATTAATTACTATTTCTTATTGGTGATGATATGAAAAATAAAAAAATATTTTATATATTGATTATGATAATTCTCTTTATGGGAATGTTTTCTTATGTGAGTTATTCAAGAAAAGAGAATGAAAAAAAGTCTCGAATGCTAACTTCTGATACATGGGTGTTGAGAAATGAGAGCTATGACAGATTTGAAATACGTACGATTACATTTTTAGACGAGACAAAAGGGGCGCCCGTTGATGCATGGGATGTATCCAAAGAAAAAAATGGCAATGTTATTGCCTGGGTTGAGTAGTCTGATTCGTTTGAAGGGTATGAAGATGGTTATGACCTTTTTATAGCAGCAGATGGGAAGATTGTTTTGCCGGAAAGCACTTATCATTTGTTTGCGGATTACATTAATGTAGTATATATACAATTTAATGGTAATGTTGATACGAGCTTAACGACAGATATGAACAGTATGTTTTTTTGCTGTAAATCTTTAGAAATCCTTGACTTAAGCGATTTTGATACGAGTTCAGTCAACTCGATGGCGAGTATGTTTTATTACTGTATTAGTTTGAATCGTGTCGATTTA
>JAUNAE010000372.1 GCA_030527765.1 Eubacteriales bacterium | reverse complement strand
AACCTCACGCTTCATCGCTATCAAGGTCACAACGATGAGAGTATAGCGGATAATTCATTTCTTTGCAACTATTATTTTTTCTACATATTCTCTTTTTCTTGTACTTTTTTAGATACAATGTCATTTTCTTGTATTTTCAAATACAAGATGCTATTCTTTATAACAGTTTAAAGTTTTCCCTTTGAATGCTATTCCCTCATGTTTCTTCCTATAATATATATATAGAGAGAAAGGATTGTCTATGCAAGAGCTTCTTATCTCCGATTCTCAGCTGCGGGATCGTATCCGCTATGTCGAAGATCTTTCGCTGAATGCCTGGCCGTCACATATGATTGAGCTGTACGACGGCTGGCTCATACGTTTTTCCTATAATTATACTTACCGTACCAATTCTGTTGAGCAGGTAAACCGCTCTTCAATTCCTGTAGAGGAAAAAATCTCCTATTGCGAAGAGATTTATCGTCATTTTGATTCTCCCTGCTGTTTTAAAATCAGCCCTCTGCTTGATCCTTCTTTTGATCAGTTATTGTCTGACCGCGGATACGCTATTCGCCATGTCACTGAAGTGATGACGGCAGATACCTCACATCTTCATCTGCTTGCACCGCTGTCCTATGAATATGAATTCGAAAACCGTCTGCAGCTGCCTTCTTTCGTTCATTACGGCGATGACCTCACAGTTATCCTTCAGAGCGAGATCACTGATGAATGGATCCAGGGTGTTTTTCATTTGAATGGCACATCAAATCCTACACTGCGCAGGATCGTACCTTCTATGTTTAAAGCGATTCCCAAAGAGACCATTGTTGCTTCTATAGAATTAGACGGCCGCATGGTTGCCTCCGGGCTGGGTATACGTGATCGTGATTATATCGGTATCTATGCCATTTATGTTTCCCCCAGCTGCAGAAGAAGGCACTATGCCAGAGCCATCTGTTCTACACTTCTTGCAGAGGGACGCAGGCGCGGCGCGTCTCAGGCCTATCTGCAGGTTGTTCATGGTAATCAAAATGCCAAAAGTCTGTATCAGTCACTCGGCTTTACAGATTTTTATACTTACTGGTTTCGTTCAAAACATATTTCTTCCATTGATTAGGTTCATCACATACTATGAGGCAGGGATCTTCATCCCTGCCTCATATGCTTTCATCTTCACTGTTTCATACTTTTTTATTCGCCCCGCATGCATAGCGAACAAATGCAGCAATTACCGTGCATCCTGCAATAAAGATCAGATACAAAACCAGACATATCACTGTATCCTTTATCCTTGGTTTCACGAAATGCCTCACCATATGTATCGCATATGCATGTGTGAGGTACAGCTCAAACGAAATCCCTCCCATAAACCCGAGAAACGCTTTTATCCTGCTTGTCTCCTGCAGTCTATCCAGCAATCTGCAACAGATCAGGCTCAGCCATACGGCAAACAGACTTCCCGTTATTCTTTCCAGAAACAGTCTGCTCCCCTTCCCGCCAACTGTCGTGAGTATTATGAGCAGATAGCACACAGGTATTGCTGTCATATAAATCCATTTGACTGCACCTGTAATTTTTACAGCTATCCCATTTTTCCCTTTCAGGCAGGCACCATACCATAGGCCCAGGATATATATGGGAATCCTGCTCCAGGCAATTTCCGTCTTTGCATAATATTTGCTGCAGCTCTGTGCCAGCACCATATTCAGAAGCACAGCTGCGACCAGCAGCGACACAAAACACCGACTGTTAAAATCAAGTTTCTTTAGCAACCCATATACCAGCGGTGAGAGCAAATAGATTACCAGAATAAACGAGACGTACCACATTGCGCCGTTTTTCTTTCCTATCCAGAAGCCCAGACCGCTGTATCCCAACATCACCTTACTCAAACGCGGTGTTTTCACCATACTTCTGATGAGCCAGTATGGTGTCGCCAGTATCACATAAGGAAGCAGTATCCGTTTTAATCTTCTTTGATAAAACGACATGACTTTGCTGCTTTTATCCAGGGATACGAATATTCCCATCCCGGATATGAGCAGAAAGATATCCACTCCCAGATTCCCCCTGGTTGTTATATGCTTCAGCGCCGGAGAAAATCGGGGAAACAGATTCGAAATATGACAGATCAGCACCATTATGGTGGCGATGCCCATCAAATACACGCGATTTCTGCTGAGCCCGTGACTGATCATCTTCATTCACTTTCCCAGCGTCCTGATGCACCGCAGGGCAGCACCAGTCCTGATTCTCTGACCGGCAGGCCAATCTCGTCAGAGATCACATGCCCTTTTCGATCCGCAAGCGCGGTAGAAATCATATAGGTCAGTACGGCGCTCTGAAGGCCTGTCGTATAGGAATTCACCAGGAAAAACAGCGGATCATCACTCAGCAGCCGGCTTGCCAGCTGAATAAACGGGAAAATAGACTCTTCTATCTTCCAAATCTCACCCTTAGGACCTCTGCCATAGGAGGGCGGATCCATGATAATTCCATCATAATGATTCCCTCTGCGAATCTCTCTCTCGACAAACTTCACACAATCATCCACCAGCCATCTGATGGGTGCCTTTTCCAGGCCTGAAGAAATCGCATTTTCTTTAGCCCAGGTTACCATACCCTTTGATGCATCCACATGGGTCACACTGGCTCCGGCAGCAGCCGCACTGAGTGTAGCCCCACCTGTATAGGCAAACAGATTCAATACCTTGACAGGTCTTCCCGCCCTGCGAATCTTCTCAGAAAACCAGTCCCAGTTAACCGCCTGCTCTGGGAATACCCCTGTATGTTTAAAGGCAAAAGGTTTTAAGTTAAAGGTCAGATCCTTATAGCCAATGGTCCACTGTTCAGGCAGATGGCGAAACTCCCACTCACCACCGCCCTTCGAACTGCGATGATAATGTCCGTTAAAATTTTTCCAGCCTTTTTGACGACGAGGAGTGTCCCAGATTACCTGCGGATCAGGTCTAACCAGCAGATAGTCACCCCATCTTTCCAGTTTCTCGCCTTTTGAAGTATCCAGTACCTCATAATCTTTCCAATTTTCAGCTATCCACATGTTTACTGCTCCTTGTTCATCATTTCTATCCTGGCAGGAAGTTCCTTCAAGGTGCTGATATGCATCACATCTTCCACCTGTCCAAATCCATAGGAAGCATGAATAAACGGTACCCCCGCCTCCACCGCAGAGCGATAATCCCCCTGCGTATCTCCGACATACACAGCCTGATCCAGCTGATTGCGCTCACATACGCGTCTGATATTCTCGCCCTTTGGCTTTAGGGTATGGCCGTAGCATTCAGTGTCTTCGAAATATTCTTCTGTATGTGACCAGTCCATAAACGTCTCGATATACCCCAGCTGACAGTTACTGACGATATACAGATGATATCCCGCTGCGCGCAGCTGTTTCAGTGTATCGATCAGATCCGGATACACAAAGCCGCCTGCACTTTTCAGATACTCCACCTCATAGACGCAGCATTTATCTGTTACGGCAATGGCCCTGTCGATGTCTGTACCCGGAAATACCGCTGCGGCAAATTTATCCATTGTCTGACCACACAGGCTTCTGATCAGCTCACCGGTGATATGATCCGAAACCAGTTCCGGCTCAAACAATCTGACATATTCATTCCAGGAATCGGCTATTTGCGGACAGGCATCCCACAGCGTGCCGTCCACATCAAAGATGATTCCCTTTTTCATCTTATTTACCTCCAAATGTCTCTGCGATTCTGTCGGCAAGCAGTACCAGCTGCTGTCTCTGTGCTTCCTTTACAGAAGATTTCAATGATACCTGATTCTCATCAAGATAAGTCAGTTCTTTACACTTCTCCAGGATCCCCTTCATGCTCTTCGCAGAGGTAGCTGCCCAGGTGCCGT
>JAUNAE010000371.1 GCA_030527765.1 Eubacteriales bacterium | reverse complement strand
ATGAGCTGAATAAGTTCTTTACAATTTCCGGAATGCCGATTGCTTCAAGTCAGTATTGGAATAGTATTCATGGCAGAGCAAAAGGAGAAGCTGAACTTGATGAAGAAGGAAAGCAGACGATGAGAGTTCTCGCAAGAAATATGACATTTTTGATGAAGAGTATTGCTTTGGGCAAGAAAGAATACGGTCTTCCTGAAAAAGAAGCCTGGATACCAACGCATTTTATTAGATAAACAATATGGAACTTACTATATTTGCATATATGGTAGGTTCCTTTTTTTTGTCAGCTAAAGCGGATTCTAATAAAGCGCGAAACAATGAAGTATTTGACCTGAATATAAAATAATAATCTGTAAAAAACTGTTGACAATATACCCTACGGGGGTATATTCTATATTCAGAAGATACCCGTGAGGGGTATAATAAAAGAGGAGTTGAAAAGATGGCCGAAGAAAAGAAAATAAATCAGATAACAGAACCGACCAACGAGCCGGAAACAGCGACCTGTCCTCATTGTGCAAAACATAAAGCACGTTCTCAGGAGGAACAGAAGGTATTGATGACAAGATTGAAAAAAATCGAAGGACAGATTCGCGGCATCGAGAAGATGGTTGAGAATGATGCGTATTGTCCGGATATCCTGATTCAGGTTAGTGCAGCAACTTCTGCTTTGAACAGTTTTAACAAAGTTTTGCTGCAGTGCCATATCAGAAGCTGTGTGGCAAATGATATTCGTGAAGGAAAAGATGAAGTAATTGATGAACTTTGCAATGTTTTGCAGAAACTGATGAAATAAACGAATCGTTTATAGGATAGAAAGACCTTGGAGAGGGTCTCCAAAAACTACTACAAATTAGAATGAGGAGCAGATTATGGACCAATATGTAGTAACCGGTATGACATGTGCGGCTTGCCAGGCACATGTGGAAAAAGCCGTATCGAAACTGGAAAATGTAACTTCTGTATCCGTTTCTCTTCTGACAAATTCTATGTCGGTTGAGGGAACAGCCACGAAAGAAGAAATTATAAAGGCTGTAGAAGACGCAGGATATGGTGCATCCCCAAAGGGCGCAGAAACACAGACAAAACAGAGTCAGAGAGCCAAGCTCGAAGCAGAAGAGGAAGCTCTGAAGGATCATGAAACACCGAAACTGGTGCGAAGACTTACGAAATCAGTGATTGTTCTTGCAATCCTTATGTATCTGACTATGGGACATAACATGGCAGGATTCCCAATTCCGGAATTTTTGAATCATAACCATATCGGCCTGGCACTGACACAGATGCTTTTAGCAATCATCGTTATGTATATTAACAAGTCATTTTTTGTATCAGGTTTTAAAACACTGATTCATCGATCACCGAACATGGATACATTGGTAGCGATGGGATCCGGTGTATCGTTTGCATGGTCACTGTATGTCTTTTACAAAATGACGATTATGCTGACCAATGGAGTGGCAAATGCGGATCTTATGGAAATCTATCATAATCAGCTCTATTTTGAAACAGCAGCTATGATTCCATGTCTGATCACCGTAGGAAAAACACTGGAAGCGATGTCAAAGGGCAGAACAACAGATGCACTGAAGAATCTGATGAAGATGGCTCCAAAAACAGCAGTTCTTCTGCGAGATGGTCAGGAAGTAACGGTAGATATTGATGAAGTGGAGACCGGAGATATCTTCGTTGTACGTCCGGGAGAAAGCATCCCTGTGGATGGTGTAATTATTGAAGGTGCTTCTGCAGTTGATGAATCGGCACTGACCGGAGAATCTATTCCGGTAGATAAAAGTGTGGATGATAATGTAAGCGCCGCAACAATGAATCAGTCCGGATTTATTAAAGCAAGAGCTACAAGAATCGGTGAGGATACCACTTTTTCACAGATTATCCAGATGGTCAGTGATGCAGCTGCCACCAAGGCACCGATTGCCAGAATCGCAGATACCGTATCCGGAATTTTTGTTCCGACAATTCTCGGTATTGCCCTTGTAGTAGCCATTTTCTGGCTTGTAACCGGAGCAGATGTCACATTTGCACTGGAGAGAGCCATTTCGGTACTTGTTATTGCGTGCCCATGTGCACTTGGTCTTGCCACACCGGTTGCCATTATGGTAGGAAACGGTATGGGAGCAAAAAATGGTATTCTTTTCAAAACAAGTGCTGCACTTGAAAATACAGGACGTGTTCAGATCGTTGCTTTAGATAAGACAGGAACCATTACTGCCGGTAAACCGGAAGTAACCGATATTCTTCCGGCAGAAAATGTAACAGAGCAGGAACTTATAAAGTATGCATATTCTATCGAAAAAATGAGTGAACATCCGCTTGCATCCGCAGTTGTAGCTTATGGAGATAAAAACGCTGTCCAGGGTGCGGCAGTAACCGATTTTACAGCTCTTTCTGGTAACGGATTAAAGGGCAAGGTAGAAGGAAAAGAAATCGTTGGAGGATCCTTCAAATACATCAATGAACATTTTGGAGTAAGCAGTAAACTGTCAGAGGCCGCGAATGCTCTTTCTGAACAGGGCAAGACACCGCTTTTCTTCGCCGGAGAGGGCAAAGTACTTGGTATGATCGCAGTTGCAGATGTTATCAAGGAAGACAGCGCGCAGGCCATTCAGGAAATGAAGAAGATGGGTATTGAGGTCGTCATGCTGACAGGTGATAATGAAAAGACCGCCAACGCAATCGGACAGATTGCCGGTGTGGACAGAGTAATCGCTGGCGTTCTTCCGGATGGTAAAGAAGCCGTGATCAGACAGCTTCAGGAACGAGGAAAAGTGGCAATGGTCGGCGATGGTATCAACGATGCTCCGGCTTTGACAAGAGCGGATACAGGTATCGCAATCGGAGCTGGTACGGATGTAGCAATTGATTCAGCAGATGTTGTTCTGATGAATTCGAAGCTTACCGATGCCAGTGCAGCGATTCGCCTCAGCCGTCAGACGGTAAAAAATATTCACGAGAATCTTTTCTGGGCATTTGCATACAATGTGATTCTTATTCCAATGGCAGCAGGATTATATCGCGGAATTGAAATGAATCCTATGTGGGGCGCTGCGGCTATGTCCATTTCAAGCTTCACGGTTTGTATGAATGCACTTAGACTGAATCTTTTCAAGATTCACGATTCTTCCAAGGATCGTCCGATAAAGAAAAAAGCACTTCCTTATCAGGAAACTATGCAGAGTGCAGCAGAGGTAAACAGTTCTGCTGAAAGTAGTGTTGATGGCAATGCTGAACAGGTGCAGGAAACAAAAGTTATCAAGATCGATGGTATGATGTGTGCACATTGTGAAGGAAGAGTAAAAAATGCACTGGAAGCATTGGAAGGCATTGACAGTGCGGTTACAAGCCATGAGCAGAACAATGCAGTGGTAACAATAAATGAAAAATTCGATACGGCGCAGGTCGAGAAGGCAATTACAGATGCCGGATATGACTTCAAAGGAATCGAAGAAATAAATAACACAACAAAGGAGAACAAAGAAATGAAAAAGACAATCAAAATCGAAGGCATGATGTGTGAACATTGCGAAGCAAGAATGAAAGGTGCTCTGGAGGCATTGGCTGGTATCGACAGTGCAGTAACAAGCCATGATTTAAACAATGCTGTAGTTGTTGCAAATGATAAATTTGATGCAGCAGAAGTTGAAAAAGCAGTTGTAGATGCAGGATATAAATTCTGCGGTATTGAAGAATAAGAATTAACAGCCCAAAGAGCCTATACCTAAAGCTTACGTATTTTAGGTATAGGCTTTTTGGATACAAAAATTGACGAAGGCGAAAGTAGAAAAAATATAGGAAAAGGCTAAAACAAATATAGTTATTGTATATTAGTCAATGATGTGACACCAACTTTATAAAAATAAAAAAGTTGATAT
>JAUNAE010000031.1 GCA_030527765.1 Eubacteriales bacterium | reverse complement strand
AATCCCCCCCTAAGTTACTTACCCCTTCTGGCTGATGCTTTGATCGATCAGCTTAACTCTTTGCATACTATTGTATGTATTAATCATACTATTTTTACCGAAAAAACTAAAAATATTCTATTGAGCCACTCTTCCATTATGTTCAACCTTGATTCCTTTGGTAATGGATAACGGTTTCAATAGTAACAAACAGTATGAAAATATTTTATCCACTTGCTTTCAATATCGGTATGTCTCGCCTCAATAATGTCCATGATGTCTCTCAACTTCCGTTTTGGTATTTGAGAATTATTATGGCAAAGCAAACATCTTCCATTCTTTGTTATCCAAATCTTCGTTGCATTTTCAGAAGGAACTCCCTCTGATACGTGGACATGAATCGGCTCTACAGGATCATTTTCATTAGCACCAAAATAAATGAGATATGCTCCTACTTTAAAAATTTGCGGCATTGTCGAAACCTCCGTCCCTTGCCAAACGTATCACAATATGTGCAACCGACTCAAGAAATTCCTGATAATACTTCAATTCGTCCTCCGTGAACCCTTCAATCTCTGTCCACTTATACGATGGTAAGCTGCAATAGGCAGAATGAAAGCCGCCATAGACCGGTTTTTCAAAATACACATCCACTGTTTCAACATTATCTTTTATATAAGATTCTGAATGCACAACCTCAGTATGATCTTCCAGTGTCATAAACGGATACATCATAACTTATCCCCCTGTTAATTAAATCACCCTATCAATGCATTTCCAATTATTTCCTTCTTTGTATTAAGCGAGTGTAAAGAAGTCAAGTTACTTACTCAACAGAGATAAAACGTGTGGCTCCTCTCAGAATCGGTTCTGCCTCTTCCATCACTTCCCGCACGATTTCTGCCGCAGGCTGCTCCTTCTTCACCATCGCGGCAACCTGCCCTGCAAGGAAGCAGCCGTTCTTCATATCGCCTTCCTGAACCGCCAGACGGAGAGCCCCCGTTCCCATGCGATCCAGTTCTTCATCGGAAACTCCGCTGTACTCTGCTTTGAAATAATTTCTGGCAAAATCTGTTCTCAGGCAGCGCACCGGATGTCCGGATCTCTTGCCTGTCACCATTGTTCCCAGATCCTTGGCCTTCAGAATTCTTTCTTTATAGGTTGGATGAATGGAACACTCTTCTGCACTCAGAAAACGAGTTCCCATCTGCACGCCCTCAGCACCCAGCATGAAAGCAGCGGCAACTCCTCTTCCATCCGCAATACCACCGGCGGCAATTACCGGAAGATTCGTCGCGTCACATATCTGTGGAACAAGAGCCATCGTTGTCAGTTCTCCAATATGACCACCGCTCTCGCCACCCTCCGCAATCATAGCAGAGGCTCCAACTTTCGTCATAAGCTTTGCCATTGCCACGGATGCAACCACCGGAATCACCTTGATTCCAGCCTCCTTCCACGCATCCATGTATTTTGCGGGATTTCCGGCCCCTGTAGTAACTACCGGTACTTTCTCTTCCACTACGACCTGAGCTACGTCATCGGCAAATGGGCTCAAAAGCATAATGTTCACACCGATTGGCTTCCTGGTAAGTTCTTTTGCCAGTCGAATCTGTTCTCTCACATAATCTCCAGGTGCATTGCCAGCTGCAATGATTCCAAGTCCGCCGCCTTCCGATACAGCCGCAGCCAGTTTTCCGTCTGCGATCCAGGCCATTCCTCCCTGAAATACCGGATACTGAATTCCCAGTAATTCACAAATTTCTGTTTTAATCATAATTATCCCCTGACTTTTCTATTTTTCATATCTATGCTGATTGCGTATTCCGCCATCAGCATATTCTCTTCCTCACTTCTACTCTTCTATCCTTACTCCATCTTTGCAATGGCGAAGGAGAACTCTGCAGATACGCAAAGTCTGTCCCCTACCGACACGGTTCCTTCTGCAAAATAAAAAGGATGACGTGCCCGCTTCATACGACATTCTGCAGTCACCTGATCTCCCGGCTTCACAGGAGAACGGAACTTCACATGGTTCATTCCGGTATATACAGGAAGACCTCCCTCGGTTTCTACGTCCTGCATCAGCATGCAGGCAGACTGTGCAAGAATCTCACACAGAATAACTCCGGGCACGACCGGGTTCCCCGGAAAATGCCCCTGCAGAAAGAACTCATCTCCCCGCACGGTATAACGTCCTATCGCAGTTCCATCCACAAGCTCTGCCTCATCCAGCAGAAGCATATTGTCTCGATGTGGAAGGATTTTCATAATTTCTTCTCTGTTCATGTAACCGTCCCCTTACTTTTCTATTCGTATCTATTCCGTACCTTCATTGCTACTGAATTGCTTCGTTCTATAGAATATAATAACATATCTGCCAAAACATCACAAAGCACAAAGACCTTCGCTGAATCTGATATCCATTCAGCAAAGGTCTCTTATTACGCCGCCATCTCTTTATGATCGTCCAGCAGTTCCGACAGTTTTCCGTACACCGCCATTGACAGATTCTTATGTCCCTCTTCGTCCATATGTTCCATGTCCCGGTCACTTGGTTTTGCATAATCACTGGCTGCAAGAAAGGCAATCTCATACTTATGTGCCAGCATTCGATATTCGGATTCCAATTCCTTTGAAACTTCTACGGAGAATCGATCAAACTCCGGATCATAGGATTCTCTCCATACTTCTGTGCCAAGGTGAATCGGAGACATCAGAAGAATTTTTGTGTTTGCGTCGTTCTGCCGGATCTGTCGAATCAGCGTTTCGATTCCGGCTGCAATTCTTCCGGCATCTGCATTGTATGCCGCCTTGCAGTCATTTGTTCCAAGCATTAACACGACCGCATCCAGTCCATCATTTGCTTCCAGAGATCTCGGCAGCTCTTTCACACCATTGCGATAAGGGCGAACCGGATCGTCGAAGGAAGTCGTTCTTCCTACAATTCCATCTTCAATAATTCGAATGTCCTGATTTTCAAAATATTGCTGCAGCAAACTTGTCCAACGCACACCCCAAGGGTATCTTTCTTTGCTCTCCGGCATGTAGCCCCATGTATTTGAATCTCCAAAGCACAAAATCTGTTTCATATCTATCTCCCTGTGAACTGCATCGGTAAGTAATGTGGACATTCCCAAGCCCCTTTATCACTTTCCCATGCATCTGTTTTTCATCATTTATTTTATCAGTTTTCACAGATTATAGTTAATATAAGTATATTTGATCTGGTTATAGCTTTTCTTTATAGCATGTGCAACTCAACATACAAGTAAACATGTAAGTTAATAGGTAAGTTGCCTTGAATTTCTCTTTTTTCGGATGTAAAATAGCAAGTAAACATGTAAGTTAACAGGCAAGTGAGGGCTCGTCATGCAAAAATACATACCACCTTTTGAGGTAGATTATGAAATTCTATCCCTTGTATCTTCCATATCTGAGAAAATCGGGCGAATCGATGCGACATCCAAGCTGGATTCCAAACCTCATCTCAGAAAAAACAATCGAATCAAATCCATCCATTCCTCTCTCCATATCGAAGCCAATTCCTTAACGTTGGGGCAAGTACGCGATGTAATCAAGGGCCAGACTGTGCTCGGTGATCAAAAAGAAATTCAAGAAGTTAAGAATGCCTACGATGCCTATGAAAAACTTCCGGATATTAATCCCTACAATATTGATGAGCTCAAAGCACTTCATGGAGTAATGACAAAATATCTGGTTGAAGAATCAGGAATGTTCAGAAGCGGAGAAGAAGGCGTATTTCATGGGGATCAGTGTATTTTTATGGCGCCTCCCGCCAGATTAATTTCTTTATTAATGGAAGAATTGTTTGCATGGATGAATGATGCCAGATCCGAAGTTCATCCCCTGATTCTCAGCAGTGTGTTTCATTATGAATTTGTCTTTATCCATCCATTTGCAGACGGAAACGGCAGAATGGCCAGACTATGGCATACTGCAATCTTATCAAAATGGAAAAACCTCTTTGAATACATCCCTCTGGAAAGTCAAATAGAAAAATTTCAGGAACAATATTATGAAGCGATTGCCGTATGTCACAAAGAGGGCTCATCAACAACCTTCATCAAATTTATGCTGCATCAAATTGACAACATTTTAGATACAATTTCAACAGAAACCAATATTGAAATTTACTCCGAGCAAGTCAAAAAACTTCTGGATATTATGGAATATGACATTCCATATACAGCAGTGAATTTGATGAAAGCACTCGGTCTGAAATCAAAAGATACTTTTAGAACTCATTATCTGAAGCCGGCATTAGATGCCAAATTAATCCATATGACCATTCCGGACAAGCCAAGAAGCCGCAATCAACGATATATACGACAATAAACAAAATCCCTTCGGACGGATAAGTTTCCTCCTTACCGGTTTATCCAGTAAAGAGGAAACTTATAACATTCCAAAGGGATTTCTTTATTCAACTAGTATTTTTTCAAACTGTTCTACAGCCTCTCCGTTCCATCGGGCATAGTCAATTCCAAGAGTTCTTATTTCCCCTCGGTCATAGGCCTCCATCGCTTCGAGGATTCCATCTTCCCCAAGTGGGAACAGATAGCCCCCGTGTTCTTCCATGAATTCCTGCACTCCCGGAACTTTCGATCCGACGCATGGAACCGAAAGAACATCCGCCTCCATGAATACCATCGGCTGTCCTTCATGGCTTGACGGAAGGAGAAACAGATCACAGGCTGCTACCGGCGGCATTGGATTTGCCACAGACTTCAGAAGGATGACCTGATCCTCGACTGCCAGTTCCTTAGCTCTTGCCAGAGTGCTCTCGTAGAGATCTCCGGCTCCTCCGATAATGACAAGCTCTGCTTGCGGATGGCTCTTTTCATATTTTGCAAAGGCATTCAAAAGCATGATGTGATTTTTTTCTACAGAGAAGCGGCCAACCGAAACAAACCGGCGTGGATGGTCTCTGCCTTCTTTCTTTTCCTCTCGGGCCTTCTGAATCCATGCTGCCAGTTCTTCCTCCGTCCGGTTACACTCTGTTTCCAGTGCGAACACAACCGGCTGATCTGCTTTAGCGAGCACCTGCTGCCATGCGAGACAGTTTGGAATCACCCGCAGATCTTTGCACTCCGGACAGATTCTTTTGGCCGCCTCCAAAGCATCCTTTGATACGGCAATCGCAAAATCATACTGACGATAAGCTTCTTTCAGAGTCTCCCGATGCTGGTTCTTTCGCAGAGAGATTTCCCGTTCCATATTGCTGTGGATCATAATTCCTCTGCGGCAATTTGCCTCCTGATAAAGACCGATCACTTTTCTCTCATATCCACTGTAGTGCATACACACATCCAGGGCAATCCATCCATAGGTCCGTCGGTATTCCCTCTGATAAAAATTCTTCAGCTTCTTTTGAATCCACGGGCCGGTGCGATTCTTCTTGTAATAGAAATAACTCGCTGCTGCCTCCTCCAGTGTCAGAAACCATCCGGGAGAAATGGCAAGAATCCGCACGCCTTCCGGAAGAAGTGCCAGTCTGCCCGGATCCTCCCGCAAGTTCTCTTCCAGGAAGGACACGTAGTAATCCGCTTTTGTCAGATCCAGATTTTCCATGAGATTCACCCAGGCACTGGTGATTCCCGTTCTCCGAAGTCCACCCGCATAGAACAGCCGCTTCTCCTTCTGATCCATCGGTTCCTTCTCTATGAGCAGTCTCTCCTGCTTTCGCTTCCCATGGAATACGAGATCACAAATTCTTTTGGCACTGTCCACACCTTCCCGGGAACAGTAGGTGTCCAAAAACTCCCTGTCATCATAGTTTTTCTCTGTCCGAAGTTCTTTTATCAAATCCGGCACGGTCTCCACCGCCGGAAATGGAAGATCTTCAATATTTCCGTAAATCGATCTTTCTGTCTGATACGTTTCCCTTTCAAAAAGGAAGAGCAGGATTTTCCCATTGTCCTTGCACGCATAATCGTAAAAGACGCTGGAATAATCGGTAATCAGACAGTCCGATGCGGCACATGCCTCGTATGGATCCAGTCCATCCGGCATATAAAAAATATGCTTATAATTCTCGCAGGAAATGAGCGGTCCGAGGAATGGGTGCAGACGTATCATCAGCTTCTCATGATCCTCCAGATGCTGATCCATCTGCGTGAGATATTTCTTCAGACTCTCTGCCTGCTTCTTCTTATCCTCTTCTGTCTGAACGGCACCGGCTCCCCGCCAGGTCGGCATATAACAGTAAAGTCTCTCTCCTTCTTTGATCTTGAGAATAGTTTCTCTTACGTCCTTCTGACGCTCCTTCTCAAAGAACACCTGATTTCTCGGGTATCCCGCATAAACATACTCTCCCTGATACAGTCCCCGGATATGATAGGCATCCCGGAAAATCTCACAGGTATATTTATTCGGAAGACAGAGATAATCACACATAAAGAAATTTCTCTGAATGTTTCCAATGACGTGAGCCCCTCCGGGAACATCTGCTCCCATGCGTTTCAGAGGTGTCCCATGCCAGGTATTCACATAGATCTGCCCCGGCTTCTTCAGAAATCTTCTTGGAAAAGTAGAGTCGTTGAAAAGATATCCCGCTTTCGCAAGAATTTTGTAATAAGAAAAACTGTCGCAGGTTACGATCTTCACTTTTTGAAGTCCGTAAGCATCCAGAAGTTTCTTTACTCTCTCCTCAATATTTTTGTTGCAGGAAAAATAGAGCTTCAGCTTTGCATATTCCGGTTTACACAGTTCCACCATAATCCGCAGCATGTTGTTGCCCAGATCTTTTCCGTTCACGGACTCCAGAAGAACCATGTCCGGATCTATAGAACTCTTCTCATACTGGTGTACATACCAGGTATTTTTGATGATCGCCTTCATTCCCATAGCGAACTGTCCCCTTCCTTTTATCATCCATATCCGACATGTTCATCGCAGCTCGCGTCTCTGTCAGTCCGGAAAAATCTTTCTCAGCACTTCCCCGCTGCAGGCACGTCGATATGGATTAAAGGTTTCATTGAACCTCTGATATTTCTCGTCTACGTTAAAATTGTGAAGCAGTTCCAGAATGTCTCCGGAAATATCCTGCTGTACAGTGATCATCGGTCCCGGAAGCATGGATACATCGAAATAGAAATCCTGCATCTCTTCCTTGTAGTCCTCATAGTCATACATGTAGAACAAAATCGGACGTTCCAGATTTGCATAGTCAAAGAACACGCTGGAATAATCGGTAATCAGAAGATCGGAAACAAGATACAAATCATTGATTTCATCATAGTTCGACACATCCCGAAGAAATCCGTCGTATTTCGAGAAGTCGAAAGCGCTGCTGATGAAGTAATGGGTTCTAAACAGAATCACTGCCTGATCAGAAAGTGCTTCTTTCAGCTGATCGAAATCAATTCCCAGTTCACAGGTATATCCCTCTCCCGCTACATGGTTCTTCTCTCTCCAGGTTGGCGCATAGAGAATCACTTTTTTGTCTTCCGGAAGATTCAGTTCCTTTCGGATTCTTGCGATGTCATCCTCCTTTGCGGTAAACAGGGCATCATTTCTCGGATATCCCAGTTCCAGCATTTCTCCCTGTTCTTTCAGGCGGAAAGCTTTTCTGACCGTCTCTGTATAGAAAGGAGAAGGAGATGGCATGTAATTGATCTGCGTTCCTTCTGTCTGATATTTCTTGAGAGTTCGTTTTCGCTCTGCCCGGGACACACCCAGTCTCGGTACATCACATCCTATTTTCTTAAGAGGTGTTCCATGCCAGGTCTGCACATAAATCTGTTCCGGACGTTTCTTAATTCCCGGTCCAAGCGTGTAGTTGGTGATCCAGTATCCCGCCTCCGCATAACACCGGTAATATTCCTCGGAACGATAGGCAATGACTCTCGTATTCGGATACTGTTTCTCCAGATACCGATGCTTCTCGGGATCTGTGAAGGCCCAGATTTTTTCGTAACCGTCGTATCTTGGATCCTGACACATTGCCTCGAACATCGCCCGGGGACTGCAGGAATATTTTCTTCCCAGATAAGACTCAAAAAGAACCTTGTGCGGGTTCGCCGGACAGGTTCTTACATATTTGCGATAGCGCATTCCGGCGCAGCGGTCATACAGCCAGATTGCGGTTTCTTTGATACCTGGTGTAAGATTCACTGCCTTCCGGATCATTTTGTTGAGTGCACTCATAACAATACTCCTTAGCGCCGTTCCCCATTCATCACGGAATACTTTCCATACCTGAATCGGGGAACTTACTTGGTTATATCTTTTTACTCTTCTTCCAGCTTCACATGGAAACGCTGTTTCACTTCTTTTATAATTTCCCGGCAGATTCTTTCGCTGCAGGGCTCCTGTACTTCGTTGAAGAAATGACAGCACCGTGCTCTTTCCTGCATCCACTCATCTCTTTCCGACTCCCAGAAATTCTGGGCTCTCATAAAGTCTTGCAGATACTCCTGAAATTCTTTCATCGTTGCAGGTTTCGGTCCCGGTGTCACCTTGTCATATGGAAAATTCATTCCCCTGTTTGCCAGATATTCATCCTTATCATAGGGGAGAAAAATGATTGGCTTCTTCGTCAGGAGATAGTCAATATAAATGCTGGAGTAATCCGTGATCAGAACATCAAAGATGTTCAGAATCGAAGTGATATCTTCCGCCTCTTCATTTCCAAGATAACGAATACGATCCGAAAGATACAGATTGGTGCTCTCCTTCTCCTTGATATGAGTTCGAATGCAGAGAATTGCTTTTTCCTTCTCAAGGAATCGGTTCATTCTCTCCCGGTCATAATCTGCAAAAGGAAACAGCTGCGTTCTTCCTCCATCCCGGAAGGTCGGTGCATAGAGAATCACCTTCCGATATTCCGGAAGATCCCGGTAGAAGGATTTCATAATCTCTTCCCGGTTGTTCTCGCAGAACACCATGTCATTGCGGGGCTGTCCCCACACCTTCACCATTCCTCTTGGAGCGTCGAAGCTTTTTTCCATCGTCGGAATGAGAGCATTGGATGTAGTCAAAATATATGAATAGTTCTCTGTGAATAATTTTCGGAAATAAAGTCTTCCTGCCTTACTGAGATTCGGATCCAGAAGACCGATTTTTTTCAGGGGAACTCCATGCCAGAGATTCACAATCACCCGGTCTTTCTTCAGATGAAGACCATACACGGGAAGTCCCGCAGAAGTGAACCACACACCGGCGCCAAGCACCTTTCGAACCCCTTCCATGGATTCTGTCTCCACAAAATATTCCGGACCGTACTCTTCGGAAAGTTTCTTTCTGAGAGTACGGTCGTTGATTACAAAGAGTGGATGAATCTTCGGGTAGTGCTCCCGAACATATTCAAAGAGGTATTTTGAATTGTAATTAAAATGTCGATTGTCTGTGGAAGAGAACACCCAGATGCGAGGATCCGGTTTGTTCTGTTTTCCCATTCGTGCAATCCCTGTCAGCAACAGATTTTTTCGTTTTCCCATAATATTTCCTGCAGGCTCCCATCACTCTTTTTCTTTGGATGTACCACTGTCTTTCAGTGCGTTCTGCTGGGTATCTTCCACACCCTCTGACACTTCTTTCTGGAAAAAGATCTTCACGGTCATAAACATGAGTTTGATATCCATGAGCAGAGAGAAATTTTCAATATAAAAGAGATCCAGTTTCAGTTTGTCATAAGGAGTTGTGTTGTATTTACCGTATACCTGTGCATAACCTGTAAGACCGGCTTTCACACGGAGGCGATACTTGAATTCCGGAATTTTTTCCTCATACTCTTCCATAATCTCTTTTCGCTCCGGACGAGGACCTACCAGAGACATATCACCTTTGAAGACGTTCACCAGCTGTGGAAGTTCATCCAGATGAAGATTTCGAAGAACTTTTCCCACAGGAGTAATTCTGGAGTCATGCTTGGATGCCAGACGGGCACCGTTTTTTTCGGAGTCCACAACCATGCTGCGGAATTTCCAGATCATAAATGGTCTGCCGTCTCTTGTGAGACGTTCCTGCTTGTAGAAGACAGGTCCGTGATCATAGAACTTCACAAGCACGGAAATCAGCAGAAACAGCGGGGACAGCACAAGCAGTCCAAGACCTGAGATAACCGTATCCGCCACACGTTTGATGAGTCTCTGTTCCATGGACAGTCCCATATTTCGAGACAGAAGCAGCGGAGTATCAAACAGATGAATTCTCTCTGTTCCGAGAAGAATCACGTCGGACACCTTCGGACTCATATAACAGCGAATCATGTGTTCAAAACAATATTTCAGATAGCGGTTTCGAATCTCTGAAGGAAGATCCCAGATAATGACACCTTCATAGTTCTCCATCATCTTGTGAATTTTCTCTTCTCCTTCGCTGATATGCACCTTGTCGCTGATGTGGTATTTGTCACCACGGCGGTTCATTTTGGCCATGACATCTTCCGGATCGCCCTTGTCTCCGTAGATCACAAGAAGATTACGCGCTCCGTACATCTTGGAATAAAGAAATCTTGATACCCAGATCCAGAGAATGCTCATTCCAATCTGCACAAATGTCATGTACACCAACGGCAGAGGATCCAGAAACCATCGGTTGATCAATGTAATCTCAAGATATGCAAATATGTTGGTACAGATCGTTGCCAGAGTCTGAGAATAGAACACATCGATTCTCTTCAGATAACCTACCCGGAGACCACCGTACATTTTGGAAAACATCAGGTCAATCAGGCCGTAAATGGCGATGAGCGCCCAGTTACCCTTTCTCCAGAATGGCTCATAAATCTGTCCCCAATACACCTTGTACCAGACATAAGCAAAAGCTGCCATATGGGCAGCAACAATCACACTTGCAAGACAAAAAACAATAAAACGCTTGTAATCGTCTCTCTTACTAACCTTCATACGAATATCCTTTCACAAACATGTGCTTTTTCTTCCCGTATTATACCTTAATCTTCTGATAGCGTCCAGTTCTTTGCAAAAACCCGGAGAGGTGGTATATAATGTGGTTAAATCCGACTTACCAATATTTGAACATTACCCAAAGGAGGGTTTCATGAATTCTGTTCTGTTATCCATCATTCTGCCCGTTTACAATGTGGAGGCTTATCTGTCGGCCTGTCTTGACAGCATTCTCGCCCAGAAGGCGGATCTTTCCCTTGTCGAGGTGATCGCTGTCAATGACGGAAGCACTGACACAAGCGGACAGATTCTGTCAGATTATCAAAAAGCCCATCCGGAGCTTTTTCATATTTACACTACCGAAAACCACGGAGTCAGCCATGCCCGGAACTATGGTGTTTCCAAAGCAAGCGGCACTTATCTCTGGTTTGTGGACAGCGATGATCTGCTGTCTTCCAACGCCTTTGAAATTCTTTTCCCGCTTCTTACAGAAGGCGACCGGGATCTGCTGCTGTTCGGCAGATATGAAGAAAGCCCGCAGGATCACTCCCGCAGGCTCAAACTTCCGGAATGCACTCTGGAAAAAGATTCTGATTTTCGAACAAATCCCTCGCAGCTTGCCTTTGTTTCCCCGTATCCCTGGGACAAAGTCATTCGGCGCGCCTTCTTTGGGGAGACCCGCTTCCCGGAAGGCATTCGATTCGAAGATCTTCCCGTGGCAATTTTGACAGCTGCCCGGGCTTTGCGTGTTCTTATTGTTCCGGAGGGACTCTATGTTTACCGGACGAGTGTCGGATTTCTTGGAACGCTCCACGAAGGAGCTCTGGACATGGTGCCGGCTCTGAACACACTGACCAACTTCTTCCGCTCCTATGAACTTATGGAAACCTACGGTGAGGTTCTGGAATTCTTCGCCGTGAAACACTGTTTTCTCCGGTTCCGCCAGATCATATGGAACTATGACCGGGACAACCGTTCTCTGAAGACAAAGATCGTCACCGAATGCTTCGACTATCTGGACCGGGAATTTCCTTCCTGGCAGAAGAATCCTCTTCTGGACTCCTGTCTCGCCGACTTTTTGAAACGGCGCATGAAACTTTTCTCTTCCAGAAAACGAATGCTCCGGATGATCAACCTCTGTACCGGCCGGCCGGCAATATTCCAGAAACTCTATGTCAAACTGTTCAGCGAGATCCTTTGATGTTTCGAAGAATTCCCGCCAAGCCATGACGCACTTTTTTCATAAGAGGCTCCTTGCCTGTCACGTAACAGTAGACAGGATACCAGGAAGCCTCTTTTTCTGTTCCGGAAAATGCAGAGAGATCCAGTTCTTCTGCAAACGTTTTTGTCTTACTGCGAACGGATGCGCCAACACCCTCCGGAAGATTCCGGTATCTGCGATACCACAAAAACACGTCCGCAAGCTCTCTTGACAAAATCTCTCTTCTGACCTCTTCTGAGACAGCGTATTTCTCCAGCTGTTTTTTCACAATCTCGTAGGACTTAAATTCGCATTCGAAGTTTTTTGCCCGGCGGCCCATGAGAGACTCTCCCTGATTTACCCGATATTTGACAAGGCATTCCTTCACAAGAAGGATGCGCTCTGCTGCCAGCGTCACTTCATTAAAAAAGGACCGGTCATTGACGCACACGAGAGAATTGTAACGGATCTTATTCTCCATCACCGGCTTTCTCCGATACAGTCCGTTCCAGGGAACGACACTAACATGGGAAAGAAGCTCCGGATCCTCTTTGGCAGAAAAAGGAATTCCTATCTTCTCTTCGGGCACTTCGGACAGTTCCAGAAGCGGTCCTGCGGACAAATACTCTTCTCTGCCGTCTTCCCGGATACAGAATCCCTTTCCGCATCCCTTCAGAACATCAATCTCCTGCTCTTCCATCATGTTCAGAAGTTTCTCATAGACATCCGTCATGACCATATCGTCCGCATCCAGAAAATGCAGAAACTCCCCCTTTGCATGCTCGATGCCCCGGTTTCTGCAGGCTCCTGCAAACAGATTCTTTTCGTTTCTATAGAGGGAGATCCTTGGATCTTCCTTCATTCGTTCCTGTATCTTCTCTGCGGATCGATCTGTAGAAGCATCATCAACACAGATCACCTCCAAATCTGTCAGGCTTTGGGATAAGACACTGTCCAGACAGGAGGTGATATAATTCTCCGCATTATATACAGGGATAATGACACTTAACTTCATGAATCACTCCCGTTTGAATCTTCCGTTTCTCTTGTATTCGTCGTCAGATCCTGTTTGATCTGAGTCGTGGAAATTTCCGGTGTTCTGGAAAGATAAACCACTTCAACTCCCTCTTCTTTCAGGAAATCGAACTTGCCTTTCCAGTCATCTCCCATGACAAACGTATCCACATGATACTCTTTCACATCCGTGCGTTTCTGCGCCCAGTTTTCTTCCGGAATGACAAGATCCACATAGCGAATAGCTTCCAGGAGCTGTTTTCTTTTTTCATAATCGAAATAACACTTCTTCTGCTTCTCATCCCAGTTGAACTCATCTGTGGACAGAGCAACAATCAGATAATCTCCCAGCTGTTTTGCACGGCGGAGAAGATTGATGTGCCCGTAATGAAGCAGATCAAAGGTTCCGTATGTAATCACTCTCTTCATAAAAGCTGCCTTTCATTTGACGATCCATAACTGTTCAACACCCTCACAGCTACGACTATTTTACTGCTCTTCCTTCTTCTCAGAATTTCTGCGGGGGAATCTGCGAAAAATTCTCCACACTCCCTTCAGATCCTGACCGGATGGTTTTTCCTCAGATTTCTCCTCCGGTTTTTTCTCTGTTTCCTCAGGAACAGAATGATTGCTCGCACGCCAGTTGTTTCGAAGGCTGCCTCCGTACTGTCCCGGCGTCAGATCATATTCATTCACTGTAGGAAACTCGATTCCGTCCAGTCCTGTCGGTTCCTGGGAAGGATTGTCTGAAGCGCCATGTTTCCTGCCGCCTGCGGCTCCCCTGCCTGCTTCCAGTTCTGCACAGTGATCCCGAAGAAACTGTTTCTCCAGACTGGAGGCGCGAAGCTCCGCTGCCAGATGCCTCAGTTCCCCTCTCTGGCTGTCGATCTCGGAGCGTGCATGACGGCGTTCTTCTTCCACCGCAGCCTTCTCCGCATCCCACTCTTTCTGCATCTGATCAAGCTTCTCTTTGTGATCCATCTCCTGCTCAGTCAGAGCTTTCCGAAGATCCTGCTCCGAGCGGGTCAGTCTGTCGTATTCTTCAATCCAGATTCGGAAAAAATGTCTCTCCTTTGGCAAAAGCTGAGAAATTTTTTTCCGCTCGGATTCCTCAAGGTCATAGTACATTCTGCGGGCTTTTGCAAGAAGACGGTCGATCAATACGGTAAACGCCTCTTCCTCTTCCACTGCCCGATGCATGGTTCCCATCTCGGTCTCAAAGGTCATAAGGCCGGTCATAAGGCCGTAGACATCCCGGAAGGAATATTCCTCTGCCGTCGCTTCCGGTCTCTCCTGAAAGAAATCTCCCTCTCCGAATGCAGCACGCTTTCCATGGCTTAGACTCTGAAAAGTAAAAATATAATCTCCATGAAGAATTCCTTCATAGAAGGACAATCCTTCTTCCAGATAATAAACTCTGCGAAGAAGCAGTCTTTCTGAACACTCACTGTATAGGCCGTTTTTCATCAGTCTTACAAACAACGTCCAGCCATCCAGAACTTCCGGTTCAAAGTTCTCCTCCGGGACACTCTTCTCCGATGCTGCTTCCTGCCGAAAAAGCAGAACATCCAGTTCTCCTTTGCTGCTGCAGTTATATAATGCCTGCAAGGTCTCCGGATTCAGTACTTCCCTTCCATCGCAAAAACAGAGATACTCTCCTTTGGCAATCTCCACCCCCTGATTTCGCCCGGCACAAGTTCCCCGATTCTCCTGGGAGAGAACTGTAATCCTGGAATCTTTTTCTCCCCAGGCATTCATTTTGTCCAGAGTATCATCCTCAGAACCATCGTTCACGCAGATAATCTCCAGTTCTTTTAAGGTCTGTTCCGTCAGTGCCCTGAGGCACTCATCAATCCTCTCTCCCTCATTTCGGGCAGAGAGGATAATGGAAATTTTTGGAACTTCAATTTCACCAGAATTCTCAGACATACCAATCTCCTTTTTTGCGAGATTCGCGTTTTATTTCAGTGCTTTATTTCAGCTTTCTCTTCAATACTTTCAGACACTTCTTCAGTTTTCTCGGAAGCCAGGTTACAACACGGCCGACTTTGTATGTTGTGGAATTGCGACTTTCTTATACAAGAGCATCTGCATTTCCTGATCCCCCTGTTTTCGGTACGCCGAGTTTCGTATATACATATCCCTGAGGATCTTTCAGAATGAACTGCATCAGTCCCCAGTGATAATCATTGTATTCCTGTTTGCGAATCAGGCCGGCCTCAGAAGCTTTGTTCAGCTCCTTGGAAATAAAGGTCGTGTACTCAGTCTTGTACTCATTGCCGATACGGTCGATGGTTGCAAGATAGTTTGTGAAACGCTTTTTCCAGTACATGTATTTGAAGCGGTTCCAGATTGCCGGATCATCCATCAGAATCTCGCGGATGTAATCGTACTCCTGGTTCACGCAGTATACTTTGCCCGGATTGTGTACAGAGGAATTCGGGTTGTCTCTGCGGTTTCTGTAATATGGCTTGTCAATAATCATTGCTCTCTTCGCATACACAAAGGTCTGGAAGAAGAAGCCATTGTCCTGGAAAGAAGCTCCCGGTGTCTCATGGTGACGGATCTTATTCTCCTCCAGAAACTCTCTCCGGTAAATTCCGCTCCAGGTGTTCATAACATAATTCAGATGCTTCGGCTCCATGCTTGGATTGAAGACTTTGTTATAATCTTCCGGATTGTCAGACAGGTGGAAATATTTCAGATTCATATCCCCGTTTGGTTTGCGGACAAAACGATAAAAATCTGCTTTGACGAAATCCAGCTGATTCTTGACTGCCACTTCATAGAGATCCTCATACATCTGAAGCGGCACGTAATCATCCGGCTCAAGAATACCGATGTACTCACCGGTTGCCTTGTCGAGACCGCGGTTCATAGCCATACCATAGCCGCCGTTTTCCTTATCAATCAGGACAATACGGGAGTCCTTCTCTGCATAGCTTTTCAGAATTTCCAGAGAACTGTCTGTGGAACCATCATTGACACAAATAATCTCAATATCCTGAAGTGTCTGGCGAACAATGCTGTTCATACACTCCACAAGATATGCTTCTACATTAAAGGTAGGGATAATAATTGATACTTTTGGCATTTTTTCTCCTTCTCACACCAGCTCTTTGTAATATTTCAACCAGCGGCTTTTCTTTCCATAACTTTCATAATAAGGGATATCGACTTCTTCCTGCAGGAATTTCTTCAGGTCTTCTGTCGTCTGCTCTGTGGCAGTTCCCGCTTTCACAAAGTTTCTGTACCACATAAAGATGTCATAAATCTCATGTTCCAGAATTTCAAATTTCTCCAGTTCAGAAACATGGTTCTCCTCACAGATCTGTTTCACGATCTTATAGGAGCCGAACTGGCAGTCAAAATGGTTGACTCTCTTTGCAACAAGAGAACCGCTGACGTTGGTTCTGTGCCGCACGATCGGAATTCTGGTCACCATCATTCGCTCTCCTTTGACACAGCTGTCTACAAAGAACGAGCGGTCATTAACGCAGAACAGATTGTTGAAGCGAAGCTTCTTTTCCAGAAGGAAGCTTCTCTTGTAAATGGCATTCCACGGAACAACTGCCATGGTCTCCAGGAATTTGTTCGGATGATTTTTGAAATCCAAAAGCTTTCCGTCATATCCCGGATCCAGCTTCTCCATGGAATAACGGGCATTCGGAATTTTTTTCTCAGAACCGGAAGTATCGTCAATACCCTCTGCAGTTGTCTTGACCCAATCCAGATCGTTGGTCACTGCAAAACGGTACAGAGGTTCCAGCGCTCCCGGAATAATATAATCATCAGAATCCAGGAACAGCACATAACGTCCTTTCGCAGCGAGCATACCTCTGTTTCTGGACTCTCCTGCAAACACGTTTGTCTCATTGGTCAGCACGTGAACATTCTCGTACTTCTCTGCATATTCCTTCATAATCTTCGGAGAATTGTCTGTGGAGCAGTCATCCACACAGATCACTTCCACAGCAACCTTCTGCTTCAGCGCACTCTCAATTCCCTTGGCGATAAACTTCTCCGCATTATGTACCGGAATAACCACAGATACCTTAATCGGATACTCTGATGCACTGCGCTCGAGAATTTCTCTTCTCTGGAAATATTCATCCTTGTTGTAGAAATATTCCTCAGGCTTATCCTTGATACCCAGATCCTCGAACCATTCCTTCTGAAGCTTATTATAAAGAAGCTCATAGCACGGTCCTGTGATGGTGTTGATATTCCACAGACTGAAGTGCAGAGCATAATTGACAAAATCTCTCTCCAGCTCTTCGTAGAGATTCTTTTCTTTCAGTGTATTTCTCAGAGCGCAAAGTGCGTCATAGAAACAGTGCCAGGACTTCTCTCTTGTATTACTCAGAGACTCTCCGTTGTTGCGGCGCTGATGTGCCAGAACCTCATCCAGCCAGGTGATCTTCTTCGCCAGAACAAGTGCGCTGAACACAAAAAGAAGATCGTTGCTCGTTCTCTGCTCCTGGAAGGTCAGCAGATTTCTTCGAACGAAATCTGCATCATACACTTTGTCCCACGCCCAGCCTACAAAGGACTTGAACACGTTGTCTGTGATATTCCGGAAACTGAACGGGGTATAATTCGGAAGGGTATCCGCCTTCAGAGAATAATTTACTTTTTTGAATTTCTTTGTATCGTTCATGTACTGGTCACAGCGAAAAACAACAAAATCCGCTGCATCCTTCTGGATCTGATTTACCGCATGCTCCAGCATCGTCGGCTCAAAGAAATCATCGGAATCCAGAAATGACAGATATTTACCTGTCGCATGACGAAGACCATTGTTGCGGGCTGCTCCGGCTCCCCCATTGGCCTGCTCGATTACTTTGATACGGGCATCTTTCTCCGCATGTTTTTTGAGGATCTCCACAGAGTCATCTGCGGATCCATCATCTACACAGATAATTTCTATATCCCGGAGTGTCTGATTCATGACACTTTCCAGGCACTGGCTTAAATACTCATGGCCGTTGTAAACGGGCATGATGACACTTACAAGTGGTTGTTTCAAGAGTACTCCTCCCTGTTCTTTTCAAATATCTCAGCAACTGTGAATAGCTACTATCTTAACATGATTTTTTGTGGTTCTCAACCTGCGGCACGCTCTTTCCAGTCTCCTTCCGGATTCACACCGTCAGCGAGTTCAATGGTCTCCAGTCCCTCTCCTGCACAATTCAGTGTTTTGAGTTTCGGGCTTCCGGAGAGATCGAGGCTTGTCAGATGATTATTCCTGCATTCCATAACTTCCAGATTCGGAAGGGCACTGGCATTCAATTCTGTCAGTTCATTTTTGCTGCAGTATACTTTGACCAGTTTCGAATTTGCATTGAGATCCAGCTGTGTCAGTTTCATTCCATCTGCGTGAAGTTCTGTAAGCTCCGAATTGGATCCAAGATCCATTGTCGTAATCGGATTATTTTTGCAGCTGAGAATGCTTATTTGGGAACACATGGTGATATCCAAACCGGACATCTTATTCTTCGCACAACGAAGTTCTGTCAAAAGCGAATTCTGAGAAACATCTAGTTGTTCCAGCTGATTTTCATCACAGAGCAGCTTATCCAGTTTCTTGTTCTGGGTAATGTTCAGTTCTTTCAGCTTGTTTCCCTTGCAGCTCAGATAAGAAAGTTCCGGCATACCGGAAACATTCAGCTGCTCCAGCAGATTGAAGTCACAGATCAGTTTCCGAAGATCATCCACTCCCGTAAGATTCAAGGTGGTCAGGTTGCCGATCAGATCCTTATTGTCCTCATCCTTTTTGTCATACTTGCAGTTCAGATTGCGTAGCTTGGAATGTCCTGAAAGATCCAGTTCCTCAATCAATGTTGTGTTGCAGTTCAATCCTACAAGTTCCATATTGTTACTGAGATCCAGACTTGTAATATCATTTTTCGCCACCGTCATAGATTGAAGTTTCGGACAGGAAGACACATCGAGACTTGTCAGTTTATTCTCTGAACAGGACAGGACAAGCAGATCTTCGTTCGAAGACACATTCAGTTCAGCGATCTGGTTCGCAGAACACTGCAGATATTCCAGTTTTTTATTGTATGACACATTCAGAGTCTGAAGACTGTTGCTGCCGCATTTCAGTACTTCCAGATTGGAATTATGGTCCACATTCAATGCTGTCAGCTTATTATTTGTGCACCACAAACTTTCGATCTTCTCATTTTGATCTACTGAAAGATCTTTCAGTTGATTCCAATCACACCACAAAGACTTAAGCTTTTTATTCTCGCTCACATTCAGCTGGCTCAACTGGTTGTCGGAACAATCCAGATGTACAAGATTCTTATTCTGACTCAGATTCAGATTTGTCAGTGCGTTGTTTCGACAGTCCAGCACTTCCAGATTCTTGTTCTCGCTCAAATCCAGTTCTGTTATTCCCTGATAATTGATCTCCAGAGAACGAAGTTTTGTAAATTGTTCAATACCTTTAAGAGAAGAGATCACACTCTCCTTATTTTTGTAGGCAATCGATTTAACCTCATGAAGTTCACTTGTCGATAATTTTCCATCCCCGTTGGTGTCATATCCGCCAACAAACACTCTAAAATTTCCATCCGGAAAATGTGCTTCATCAATATTCACGCCTCCACCCTGGCTTCGATTCTGCATTACCAGAAATCCGCCTGCCAGCGAAAGGCCGAAAACAAGCACAATGCCCAGAACAATTCCGATAATGCGAAATGCTCTCTTACTGTTCACAGTTATATCCTCCCATTTCAAAAAAATAAACATAAGTAACTATTCAGCACCCTCATAAATTCCTTATTGGTTGTGAATAGTTGTAAACATACTTATTAAAATCATACTATTGAACGATCTTTTTATCAACAAAAAAATCCCTCCCAAACATTTTTGTCTGGGAGGGATTCGTTTTTGATCCATCTGTAACCTTTCTCAAAGCAGTTTGTCTGCCTTCAGATTACAATTTCCTATTTTTGACCGGATTGACGTTTCCGAACAATCACTACAGCACCAACTGCTGCAGCAAGAATCAGAATCAGCAGATACATCATAATCGGTGTATCGTCTCCGGTCTTCACTCCGGTTGTCGTTGTCGGCACCCCAGGAGTCGGTGTTGCAGTTGGTCCTTCTGTTGGTGTCACAGTCGGTCCTT
>JAUNAE010000370.1 GCA_030527765.1 Eubacteriales bacterium | reverse complement strand
CTCATTGTTCCGAAAGTTCAACTTACTGATTTGCAGCATCATTATCTTTTTCAGTACATTTTTTTGTATTTCTACGTTCCAGCACGGTCTAATGGATAAGCAGCCGCTTTTTGAAGCATTAGGAGCCACACGAACATGTCTATTGATTCTGTTTACATTAGGAATCATGTTCCTTGTCTGGTTCAATTACATCCATTACATTCATTCTGCCAAAATTCGCACCGTTAAAATAATAACGATCGTTCTTTTTCTCTTGATGGCATTCATCTATGTATTCATGCTTCGATCCATGCGAATTCTGCAGTACTCAGATGCAATGCAGATGGAAGATCTGGCTCTTTACCTGGCCAAAAATCCAGGTGATCATTACCATCATGAATTTGGGCTGATGTATTACAGCTGGTTTTCCAATAATTTTTTCCTGACGATTGTTTATCGATATTATTTTCGATTTCTTCTTCACTTCGGAGTCGTTGAGGAGAACTTACGTTTCTTTCTGCATCTTCTCAATTGCAGCTGCCTTTATCTGAGCACGTTATTCTTATTTCTTACAGCGAAAAAGGTTTACGGAATTCGAACTGCAGCAGGCTGTCTTTTTCTGGCTGTCTTTGAGCCTACTTTATATTGTTACTCATCATGGCTGTACTCAGAGACAATCAGTCTCCCGGTTGTAACCTTTTTGCTTTTCTTACTCTGTTCTTTCAAATCGGAACAAGAGCGCTGGAAAAAATGGTTATGCTTGTTGCTGACAGGCATCACAACAGCAGTTGGGTTTTCTCTCCGTGCCACTTCGATCTTTGTTGTCCCTGCTATTGTAGTCGTTTTAATGGCTGCATTTATCGGTATTTTGGGAAAGAAACAGGAACAGATCCGGAGCAGATGGAAGCGACTTACCATAGCTGCAGCCTTATTTTTACTGACTGTATGTATTACGGCAGGATCTATCCATCGTTTGGAACAACGTTTTTTTCCGGACACGTCAAGCGCATTTCCAATGACCCATTGGGTCATGATCGGATCACATGAGCCCGGTTATAACACAACAGAAGACACCCAGATCACAAGCTCCGTTCCGGACAAAGAATCCCGTGTAAGGAAAAATCTGGACGCAATCAAGAAGAATTATCAATCTCGGAACCTTTTTAACACCATCACATTCTGGGGAAAAAAGCTTGGAAATCTGTTTTCCGACGGATACGGGAATATACAGTACCGGAATATCGGACGTACCGGCTATTCCCCGCTGTATCATTTCATTTCTGGGAATCGATCTGCTCCGTTCCGAATTTATTGCTCTGCCTATCGTGCATTCACATGGCTCTTGATTTTGATCGCCGCACTCATGCAGATCATCAAAGTAAAACACACACCGGATCTTCTTTTTCTGATCAATGCCATAGTGATCCTCGGCGCAATTGTTTTTCACTGTGTTTGGGAATCAAAGTCGGACTACGTAATTACCTTTCTCCCAACAATGCTATTTCTTGCAATGACATCAAGTAGGGCGGGAGAGTGGAAGAGGGCTACTGATTCCAACGTGAAAAAGCATAAGATATGTCGTCTTTGTCTCGGCATCATGACGGCCATGCTGACAATTGTTCTTGGAATAGCTAACTATCACACATTCTGCAAAGATGAATTTGTCTTGAAGTCTTACTCCATCAGGGAAGCAAGTACTGAGCTCACGAAGCCCCTGTCATTTATAGATACCGAGCAGGTGGCTGAAAACAATGAGATTCAGAATTCATCGTTTGTGGTTGAACAGAGTTTTACAGCAGAGTATTCTTTTGATCATATTGATATACAGATCAAAGAAACGGGCAATGTCACCGACGATGGCGAATGCAATCTGTTTATACTTAATACAAGGGAGGAAGAGATTCTTTGCATGCCGGTAGAGGGAAATAGGATCTCCGGAGAGACACTTTCCGTCCCTTTTCCCACTATAGAAGTCTCGTCACCTGCTATATTTACAATACGACTGGAGCAGAAGGGAACATCACAAAAATATCATTTCTTCTATAACGATACACTCGCAACCAGGAGATATCCCGGAGAACTTCTGTTAAATGGAAAATCTGAAGTGAATCACAGCTTGATCATGAGCGTCTATTCAAAGACAAAAGCACCTTATCTAACGATTCGACTGTATGTATTGCTGCATGCGTTGTTAATTGTTTTGATGATATTTCTACACTCACAAAGCTTGAAAGCCTAGATCTATCAAACACACTTGTAAAATTGGTTAGAGACTGCGTGACCAGCCTTTGCGGCGCAATTCGGCCGCATGAAGCTCCATTCATCCACCGGGTGATTGGGGTAGTTCACCCTAACATTCAAAGGAGACCAAGTGCATATGCATATAACAAAGATAATCAAAACGATAATGAAATCCAAAAAGCTTACCCAAAAAGACATGACAGAGAGACTACACGTTTCAGCGCAGTCCGCTATCTCACAGTATCTCAGTGGAGAAATGAGGTTTTCCACAGCCGTGAAATTCACGCAAGATTTAAACTGCACATTGCGTGTAGTTGATAACGAAACCGGCGAGGTTTTTGAAGTAACAGCCGAGTAAATCTGTGCAATTTCCGATGGTGAACCGACATTTAAGGTTTTCTTATGTAAGCAAACATATTAAAGGAATATTTCACTTTATAAAGAAACGCAACCAGGTCCGGAATCGCTGGTTGCGTTTTACTTAATTATTCTGCTCTCTTCATATCAACTCACGATTCATCTCCATTTGCAGTCATTTCTGCATAATCTTCATCAATCTTCAATCCACAGAATCCGCGATTTTTTACTAATCATAGTGAAGCAATGCTTTTTTACTCGAAAAACGCATCAGCTCGAAAGAATAAAGCCAACATTGAACCGGATTTGCCATGATTTATGTATTAATATCCTCTTTTTTAAAAAACAATTTATGGCATTTCATCACATTGTTAGCGGCTGGAATATTTAGCTATTTTAAGACGGAAATATTTGCCAAACTTAAAAACCATTGTCCTTTAAGGGCGGAGGTTTTTCTACGTTTTCTAACATTTTCGACCATGTTTCTTATGTAACTAAAATGTCACCGTGGGAGTAAAGATAAGGAGGAAACAAGATCCCATATACACCGGGTGTTTACCCATCACAACGTACAAAAAACGATATCAAAATCTATCAGTAGTAACTCATAATTCTATAGGAAGCAATAAGAAGGAAGAAAAGAATGAAAGCAAAAATTACTTTAACACATGAAGTGACCCTGTTTGTTGAGGCTCCATCAGAAAATGTGCTCCGCAACTGGATGGCAACAACCTCGCCAAATGGAGCAGTCAACTACTTGAGGGAGAAGGGAAAATACGCCGAAGAAAACTACCAGGAAATCATCGAGTGCTTCGTAGCGGAAGATTCAAATGTCGATATTTCTATCGACAAAAAGGGACACGTAGTGCAGTGAGAATTTCCAATTTCATGGAAGTAAAAACAACTAAGTAAACAGCCGCCCCTTATGGGACGGCTGTTTTGCATTCTGCAGCATTTACGACCATGATAGTTACACTCTGAAAGACCGAGCGAAAAAGGTGAGGAGGAAATTAAAGAAGTAAATCGCATACTCAAACTTTTGTTGAATGTGAAATTTCCACTCTACGATGGATTGTGCCTTTATGCGTCCGTTGAAGAAGGTGATGGAAAGCTCCATCTCCTTTATGACGAGCACATTGTGGTATCCGGCACAAAGGAGGAGATTTTGGCAGCTGTCGCACTCTGGATCCGCGTCACAGAAATTGATTTTTAACATCGGATGCTCAACCGCAAATCGAGTAGGAGAGGGTGACTAACCCTCGTCCTCTCACAGCACCGTACGTACGGATCCGTATACGGCGCTTTCAATAGTTGACGTGCATAGACTGATA
>JAUNAE010000369.1 GCA_030527765.1 Eubacteriales bacterium | reverse complement strand
CGTCCCCATGTCACAGCGTGCCATTAGCCCCGTCCCTGGATTCGATCATGAGCAGTTCTCCACTTTTGTAGGTTACTTTAGCGGTCTTTTCCACAATTTCATTGGAAACGGTTAGACCCGCTTCTGCCATGGACAGGTGATGGTCTTTCAGTGGATAGTAGAATCCTTCCAGGGTGAGTCCCATGACATCTCCGCCCAGTGCGAAGAAGGAGACGTATGTTCCGAAGGTCTCTTCTTTTCGGAGTTCTGTTCCGGAGGATACCAGTCGAATGCGGTTCCATGGATCGCAAATGGTCACCTGAAGTCCAAGTATCTTCCCGAAGAGCAGAAGGCCGATGTTTGCCAGTACGTGATCCATTCTTGTTCCGGTGCATCCCAGAAGGAGTACGGATGCGGCTCCTTCCTGTGCCGCCAGACGAAGGGCGGACTGGGTGTCGGTGTCATCTTTTTCCGGTTTCAGGCGGTACACCTGAATTTCCTTATGTTCCTTCAGGTAATCTTCTACGGATGCAGAGGCACTGTCGAAATCTCCGATTACCATATCCGGCCGGATCCCCTGTCTGATCAGAAACTCCAGTCCCTTGTCCGCTGCGATAACTTTGCAGTCTCTGCATTTTCCGGCTGCATCTCTGTTTTCAAAAAAATGGAGAGCAAACTCCTCCTCGATATTGCCCCCGCTCACAATAATTGTATCAAACACGTTCATATCTGTATTTCCTTACAATATAAGTCAATCGGATTCTGACAATCCATTTTTTGCATGTAACTGAATCTCATAAAATATAACAAAATATCAGGAACAAAAGATCAAATCAACCATATGCCCTTGCATACGTATCGATTTGCGTCTTTATGATCCTGATATCATAGTATCACATTTTTTCCTCGATTGCCTGCATCAGTGCCATAGCATCTTTGGTACTTTTTTCCAGATCGTCTTTGAATACGAAGGATCCTGCTACGAGATAGTTGGCTCCGGCTTTCATGACGGTCTCCATGGTGCCTGTGTTGATTCCGCCGTCTACCTGAAGTTCGATGTCTCTTCCGCTCTCTGTGATCATCTTTCGTACCATTCGGATTCTGTCGGTGCTTGCTTCAATGTATTTCTGTCCGCCAAATCCCGGTTCTACGGTCATGACGAGTACCATGTCTACCAGATCCAGTACCGGAAGAAGTTCTTCTACGGATGTTTTTGGCTTGATGGATACACCGGCTTTTACTCCGAGATCCTTGATTGCTTTGAGTGTTCCCACAAGATCTTTGCAGGCTTCTGCATGTACGGTGATGGAGTCTGCTCCGCAGGATACAAATTCTTCCAGGTATCTTGCAGGCTCTTCTACCATGAGATGCACATCAAAGAACAGGTCGGATTCTTTGCGGATGGAACGGATAACCGGCATTCCGAAGGAGATGGAAGGTACGAAGGCGCCATCCATGACATCGATGTGCAGGACTTTGATTCCTGTGTTTTTGAGAATCTGAAGCTGTTCTCCCAGACGGTTGAAGTCTGCGGACAAAATTGACGGACATAACTGAAATTCCATGAATTAATATCTCCTTTTTTCTGAAAGTTCCTTGTGAAGTTCCAGATAGTTTTCGTATCGTAGTTCGCTGATTTTGTGATTCTGCAGTGCGTTCTTTACACCACAATCCGGTTCGTGAATGTGCTGGCATCCCTGGAATCTGCATTCCGGTTCGTACCGGCGGAATTCCGGAAAATAATCTCTCAGCTCTTCCTTCTCCATATCCATGAGGTACAAAGAAGAAAATCCCGGTGTGTCCACCAGGAAGGTTTCATCCCCTACGGGAACAATCTGTGAATGGCGGGTGGTGTGGCGGCCTCTTTTCAGCTTACGGCTGATTTCTCCGGTTTCCATCTCCACATCTTCCTGCAGGGAATTGGTGAGAGAGGATTTTCCAACGCCGGATGGTCCGGCTACTACAGTGGTCTTGCCTTTTAACACTTCCCGCACCTGATCCAGTCCTTCTTCCTTCAGAGTGCTGGTCAGAAGTACTTGATATCCGGATTCCTGATAGGTTCTGTACAGGAATTCCAGCTCCTCTTCTTCTGCAAGATCTTTCTTGTTGAAGCAGACGACAACCGGAACTTTCTGCTGCTCCATCATAATGAGGAAGCGGTCTAGAAGCATGAAGTTTGGTTTCGGATGATTCACTGCAAAGATGACAAACGCCTGATCTACGTTGGCTACTGCCGGACGTATCAGAGAATTAATACGGGGAAGTATCTGAACGATACTTCCCTCCTCATTCTGCTGATCCAGCACATCAAATTCTACATTGTCGCCAACCAGGGGTTTGAAATTATCTTTGCGGAAGATTCCTTTGGCTTTGCATTCATACGTTCTGCCGTCCTGGGCATACACATAATAAAAGCCTGCGATTCCTTTGATAATTTTTCCCTGCATGTATTACTCTACTTTCTCAAAAGAAATGGAATAATTTCCAAGATCCTGATAAGCGCCGTTCACAAGCTCGGAAAGATACAGAGTACCATCGGCTACTCCCGGAACTCCGGTGATGTTCAGCTGATATGGAAACTCTACGACTTCTCCGTCCACAATCATGGATACTTCCTGAGAGTCTCCGGTCTGCTGAATGAGCTGCAGTCTGATCGCTCCACCCTGATATCCATCCGGAGTGTTCAGTCTCTGATTGCATAACCAGGTCTCTCCTGCTGCGGTTGCCTGAGCAACTGCCTCAGAGGATGTTGTGGTTGTCTGAGCGGTTTCTTCAGCAGCCTGTGTCTCTTCTTCTGCTGCGGCTGCTTCCGGTGTCTGATCACCGGTGCTTACGGTAATGGTAATCGGCTGATCCGGATCTGCTGCACTCTCTGCTTCCAGACTCTGAGCAAATACCTGTCCTGCCGGAACTTCTGCGTTCTGCTGTTTCTCTACGTTAATGGTCAGCCACTTGCCAAGGATGGTCAGTGCTTCGTTTGTCTGCATTCCGACAACGTTCGGTACAGATGCACTGGATCCCCAGTCTTTTCCACGGCTGACAGTCAGTGTTACGGTGCTTCCCGGTGTCACTGCACTGCCTTCTTCCGGTGATACGGAGATGACAAATCCAGGCTCTACAAGTGCATCGCCATTATCATCCAGTTCACTGTACTCCTTATTGACAGCGACGGTGAGACCCTGGCTTTCAAGGGATGCCTGTGCCTCAATGGCGTTCTGCTCTACGATACCGGTCAGTGTGATATCAGATACACCCTTGCTGATGTAATACTGCAGGGTAGTGTTTGCTTCTACTTTGCTTCCTGCTGCCGGGCTCTGGCTGCTGATGTTTCCTTTTGCCTGAGTGGAAACTTCCTCACCCATCATCTGAATGCCAAGCTGCAGAGAGTTTGCAATCTCTTTTGCCTCTGCTTCGGTCTTTCCTACCAGATCCGGAACTTCTACGGCGCTGTCCTGTGCCGGAGCTTCGGTTGTCACCTGATTCTGCTGCGGTGTCTGGAAGGTTCCGTCGAGAATGCCGGTTGCCTTCAGGATGAAGACGATTGCTGCTGCAAGGATTGCAATTCCGAGAACAAGAATCAGAATGGAAAGAACCATGTTCTGTCCCTTCGGTTTCTTCGGCTCTTTTTCACGAGGTGCCTTCGGCTCGGATTTCTTCTTTTTCTTCTTAACAGGCTTCTCTTCGAACTCCTCCTCGTCCTCGTAGTCCTCTTCCGGATCCATACGGGATACGCCGGTATCGAAGTTCTCTTCCCGGTGGCTCTTGGAAGTCTGTTTGATCTCACCAAGTTCTTTGTCTGAGATGACTCTTGTCTTCGCTACGTTGTCCACCTGATTAACTTTTACGAAATCTCCCTGAGGATCGATCAGGGAATGTTTCAGATCTGCAATGACCTCTTCCATCTTCTGATATCTGCGGTCAACGCTCTTCTGGGTACATTTGTAAATAATCTGCTCAAGG